>JAJXXS010000343.1:4198-19387 GCA_021780975.1 Pseudomonadota bacterium | reverse complement strand
GGCTGGTGGCGCCCAACGGAAACCCATCCGCAGCCGGCTGTTGCCGATACCTTCGGGTCAATCTGATGCGGTATTTCGACATCGATGGTGTCGAGTTCCCTTGCTGTTACATCAAGGACAGCACGGGTTATCAGGGTGTCGCGAAACTGCGTGAGCAAATGACTGGCGGCTCAATACCTCGCGTATGCGCAGGCTGCGCCGAAATTCCGCGCTTGGGTTGAAGACCCAACAGATGGCGGGAGATTCCGGTGAGTAGTGGCCGACGAAGAACTTCGCCAAGCAGCCAATCATAGATGCGCTACTGGAGCACACTCTGCACGGTGGTGGCGATGAGGGCGGCCGTGCGGGCTGGATCAAACCCGCGATATTTTTCGGCAAAGCTACCTGCAGCATCACGTAATGCGGGGCGGTCTAGCGCATTGGAGATCGTCTCGGCGTAGGTGGCTTGCGAGGGCTTGCCGCGAACAACCACGCCAGCGCCCAGGGTTTCGACGCGCAAGGCGCTCAAATACTGCTCCGAATGCAGGGGCACCAGCATCATCGGGACGCCGGCCAGCAAGGTTGATGCGATGGTGCCGGCGCCATAGCCAATGACTAGATCGGCAGTGGGCAGGAGATATTCCAAGGCGACGGCCTCGGGGAGGATACGCAGCCCAGGGGCCTGGGAGCGTTCGAGTTGCGCGCGAGTGGCGCCCGGGAACGCGCAGACCACTTGGGCACCGCTGGCGCCTAGCGCGCCCAGCAGGGCGTCGACATTGGGTACCCAGGGGCGCAGGTAAGCGAAGATCCGCGGTCCATCAAGCCCGGCACGCCATTCGACTTTCCGAGCGCGCGGCAGGTCGTAGACCGGCCCGGCGTAGTGTTGGTCTGGCCGGGGGCCGTAATGATCGAGTTCGGCAAAGGTGGTAAGAATCTTGTGCTGGCTTTGGAACAACTCGGCAAAGCGGGCAAATGGTGAGGCCGAGTAACCTGCCAGCACTGCGTTGGTGTTGCGCAGCGCCAGCGTCTCGGCCAGTTCCAAGCGTTTCGTCGGGACGTTTTCCCAGGTGCGGAACGATGGCAGTGGCGACAGATCAGGCGGCAACTCGAAACCACTGCCGACCAGTACTACGGGAATGTTCTGCGTTCGCGCGGCGAGCAGCGCAGTGGGAGCGTAATCGATGACCATCACCTCAGGCCGCACCAGCTCGAATAGGCCGCGCCATGCAGAAACCAAGCCATGCAGGGTCTCCCATTCACCGTAGCCAGCGGCGATCAACATTTCTGCGTGGCTCGCCACTGGCTGCGAGATTCCCACCACCCGCCGAGACAAGGGAGCCTGCACGAAGGGGATTCCCGCCGGGCCCAGCACCTCCGTGGCGACCTTGGTGTCGCTCACGGCAAAGATCACTTCGTGCTTGGTCTCCTGCAGCCGGCGTGCAATCGACAGATCCCGAGAAAGATGGCCCCAGTTCTCGCCAAACTCCCAGGCGAATAAAATCTTGCTCATGGCATGATTGTCGACATCATGCGAACCTGGGTTGCGACAAGCCAAGCAGCGTACGGAAATTTTTTTGCATTCGCGGCCTAGGCCCCTACCAGTCGGTTAATTAATTTCAACTGTGCGGGCAGACAGATGGACCGCAGGTCGTAGTTGTCGATGACCGTGCGGCGCGCCCGCTCTCGCAGACCGGAGAAGGCGCTTGGATTTTCCAGAGCCGTGACGACGCGCTCGGAAACCTCCTTCGGGGAGAAGAAGTCCACCAACAGGCCGTTTTCTCCGTCGTGGATCACTTCCTCCACCGGGGCCGTGCGTGAGCCCACTACCAGGCAGCCGGCTGCCATGGCCTCCAGCATGGACCAGGACAGCACGAAGGGATAGGTTAGATAGACGTGAACGCTGGAGATCTGTAGCAGTTTTACGAAGACCGGGTGGGGCACCTTGCCAAGGAAGTGTACCCGGGTGAGATCCAGACTGCCGCCCAGTTCCTCCAGCATGCGCTGCCGGTGGGTCTGTCCCTCGGGCAGGCGGTGGCCATAGCTGGTTTCGTCTCCCCCGACGATCACTACCCGGGCCTTGGGGCGGCGCGTCAGGATTTCGGGGAGGCTGCGCATGAAGACGGGGAAGCCGCGGTAGGGTTCCAGGTTGCGCGCCACGTAGGTGACGACCTCGTCCTCCGGCGTCAGAGTAATCCCGGGGTCTGACAGTTCGAGACGCGCCTGTGGATCGGGACGCACGTTGGCGGTGTCGATGCCTTCGTGCACGACGTTGATGATGGGGTGGTAGCGCCGGGGGTAGAGGGACTTTTGCCAGAAGGTGGGTGTTTGCCCCAGATCGGCTGCATCCAGCCCCAGGAGATTCCCCGCATTCTTCGTGCGCACGCGCGGCTGGGTGTCGAAGATCTTTTGCTCATCGGGATCGAAGTTGACGTCGGCACCGTGGAATCGATAGAAGAACTCGAAATAGCCGAGCAGCGGGCTCGCCGGAAACACGTCCTTCAGATACCAGATTTCCCCCCAGCCGTTATGACCGACCATGGCGTCGGGCACGAAGCCGGACTGCTTGAGCTCCAATGCCGCGCGCGCTACTGCCTGGGCGTTGAGCACGCCGGCCTCGGTCTCCCGTAGGTAATGATGCAGATCCTTGGTGACCTGTCGCTGGGGCTTGTAGACGACCGTGCGCACGCCCGGCAGCGTCACCCCTTCGCGCTGGGTGAGGAAGACGACTTGGTTGCCGGGCTGTGCGCCCAAGTGGCGGGCGAGGTGCAGGTACTGGCCGGGAAAATTCTGGTGGGCGAAGAGAATTTTCATGGGGAGGCATTGTTACACGGCTGGGCGAATTCTAGATAGGGTTAGCGCCAGCCAACGCCGGCATCCAGAACGCCATGAAAGCGGTGCTGAGCCGGTCCAAGAGCGGTTGCCATGAACGAACGGCACAAGCAACCCTAACTACATTCCCCCTAGGTGGGGGTTGGGCTTTTGCTGCATTTATCTTATGCCGATGTTGTTTATCTTCGTGGGAGCAGCAGCTTCCGGTGGAGTGTGCTATTCAGGTGGGACACCCAGTTCGGCGATCAACGTCGGTAACTCGCACCACACCGGTCGTTCAACTGAGCTCACGTGACTGGCTGCTCTGGCCGAATTGTTCGCGTAGCCCGTCTGTCCGGTATCCGCCACTGCGCAAAAATTTGGCGCTGCTGTGCAGTCACGTGGCGCTAGTGCGCAAATCCTCTGGTGCCAACGCGCAATTTCTACGGCGCTGGGCGCGAAACTTCTACGGTAACACTGCGCAGGTGATCAGCGTTTTGTACCTAACCTCATCTGACCTCATTCCCCCGTGCGGGTCGGATCGATTTACAAACCGTAATCCCCCACCCATTGACCCTTCGCATAATCAATCCGCACCCAATGCGGCACAAAACTTCTGGATAGCGACTTCCCGGGCGCGCCAGCGTCGCATGTGCCAGGAATCACGGTCGACACCCGCAGCATAAGTTTGTCGTTGACCCGAACAAGATCGTACTCGGAGTCCATTACCTCATGGAATTTAACCTCCTTGCGCGCAAAGCAGGCGAAGGCCAACTCTAGTTCCATGATTAACGGGCTACTGCGCTTTGCAAGCTCGTGCGCCGCACGTACTGACCACCGCACTTCCATGGCCTTTCCAGCCACACTTACCGTTGACGTTTTCTCTCGGGCACCGGCCAACCAGTTTTTGATCCAGATTCCCATAAACTCTCCTCAGGCCACCAAATATTCTCGGACCAGTTCCCGTGCGCGACGTAACCGGCTTTTGGTGGCTGCGGTGGATAGTTGAAAGCGTGCAGCGATTTCCCGGATTCCCAGGGCCTCAAAATCCCTCATAAGCACAATCTCCCGATAGTGCAGCGGCAGGGATTCGAGGGCATGGGCAAGATCGATCCGCAGGTCATCATCGGAACGGCTAACAAGCCACTCCTCCATCCTTGTTTCGTCATAGGCTTCCAGGCCAAACACGCGGCGTTCAAGTTTTCGGCACTC
This sequence comes from Pseudomonadota bacterium, assembly GCA_021780975.1. Classification (GTDB taxonomy): domain Bacteria; phylum Pseudomonadota; class Gammaproteobacteria; order Burkholderiales; family Thiobacillaceae; genus JAJXXS01. Next base: position 15,388 of record JAJXXS010000343.1, on the reverse strand, counting down.
ACGCCTCACGACGGTAAACAGCCAGCCTGGTAAAGCGGCAACCGTCCGTAGAGAGTTCAAACGTCGGGCCAAAATGAGCAACGCTTCCTGTACGGCATCGTCTATGTCGCTGATCAGGCAGTGGCGGTAGGCATAGCGCCGGATGTCGGGCTGGCAGGTGCGCAAAAGGCGATCAAGCGCATCGGGATCACCCAACTGAGCAGCTTCGATCAAAGGCCGAATCGTAACTAGCGCGTCCATGACTAAGTCCTCGTTTGCCCTACGGATTTCGCCAATCTGCGTCCGAGCAATGCGCAGGCGGGGCAAAACCCGAATACACCGCTTAGCGCCAGCATCCCGCCGCAAGCCAAAAGAACCCAGGCCATGGGGCCACCAAGCCTGTCCGCTGCGTAAATAGCTATGCCGACACCGCCTCCCAGGCGCAGCACCCTCTCCCATACAGGCAAATTCTTAACGTAGATCATCTGCTCCTCCTAGCCGCACCAGCGGCTCTCATGACTAAGAGGCGCGGAAACCCGTGTTGGATTCGCAAGAGCACGAAATATTGTTTGCGCTGGTACAAGAAGCCGTCCTTGGACCCGAGTTTCTCCTGACGGGCTGATTGGCAAACCATTGCGGCCCTTGGCTAGCCCGCGGCTCAGGACCGCTTCGGCCGATTTGTGTGCATACGTATGGGCGCCCAGGCAACTTGGGAATCCGTCGGATTGGGCAAGACGGTACCTATATGTGAATAACACCGCCTTAGTTATGCCGAATCCAAGAAGGCTTTCAAGGTCAAATTAATTTTACTATTTGTAATCAATAAGCTACTGAGCGTAATGTAACTGATTGCTGTTCCTCCTATTCAGAAGGGGGGATGCTGAAAGTGAGGAATCCGTTATTAGAAAAATCAGTGCGTTACGAATGCTTCAGTGACGAAAGGCCCCCGGGTCATAAAAATTCAGTTATCTCATCTTGGCGTTCGCGGCTCCAAAGCCAGAGCTTCTGGCAAACGCGACGGCACGAGGCGGTGCTCCCACAACAAAAAGAACTGGAGCGCCTCATGGCTATTACCTACAAAAACATACAAATTGCTATCAACGGACTGCCGACTTCGCTGCAAGCACGCAAAAATTTGCATACGGCGTTAGCCAACTGGTTGAACTGCCACAGCTTGGATGATGGACATCACCCGGAGCGCTTGCTGGCTGCCGAATTCGACGTCGCGTTGCAGCAATATCGCAATTACCTCGCCGGGCAACAGCTAGGCCGTGGCACGATCGCCGATAGAGTGACCCTTATTCGCAGGATTCGCCGCTTGTATTTTGATTTGAGGGTGGATATCGCGGCCCCCAACGAATTTGTGTCGGCCCTGCGGGAGGCAATAGATGAAGCTGCGTTGTCCCAAAAGGCCCTTGCCAAAAGCATCGGTATATCTGACCAAGCCCTAGGAGATTGGGCAAATGGGTCGCAAACCCCGAGCCGACGAAATGTACCCTTGATATCCAAGCTGGAAACATTGCTTCGATTGCCTGACGGTCATTTGACCAAACGGCTTGGTCATTGTTATGGGGATGCGCCGGAAGGGGCCGGATCCTGTCTCACGCCACATCGCAGAAAATTGTCGCGGCTCCGTTCGCAACCTTTCCAACTTGGCGAAGCGGCCATTACCGAAGATTTACGCCAGGAATGGATGAGTTTGCTCCACTTCAAGACCGAGCTGCTGGGCCCTGGCACTCGGCGCAGCACGTCGTGGCGCGTGAAGGATGTCTCACGTGTGCCTGAATCTTACGGCTGGTGGGCGACCCTGGGTAAAAATGTCTGCGTCTCTGCAGCATTGAATTTCAAGCGTGCAATGGGACTGCTCGGCTTTGCCATTCTAGATGCGTCAAAGGGTGGGAAGGGACTTTCCCCGGATAGTGTCCTTACGCTTGCCACATGTGCTGATGGGGCGCTTGTCCGAGACCACTTGGAGTTCCTCCGCGCAAGGGCAGGGGCATTTAATGGCGAAGCCGATTCCGTCCTCCGCTTCATTCGGTCTTTGGTCCGTCCCCAGTTCGGCTTTCTATGGCAACACACGGAGTATGGCAAGAAATTTTGGAGGGGGCCTCTGGAAGGAGACGCATGGAAACTCCAATGTGAGGAGACCTATTTTTACCTAGGGGAAATTCTCAAACATCTTGTGAGTACCGGGCAGCTGGAAAAAACACGCAACCCTATCGAACCGATCCAGGTAATCATCGACAAGCAAAAACCTATCCAGGCTCTGATGCAGTTCGTTGAACGTGTGGAGCGCGCTGCTCCACCGGCGACATGGAGACGGAGGCGCGCCGCGTACATGCGCGACGTGCTGTTGATAAAAATGCTCATCTCGAATCCTTTGCGCGCGCACCATTTTGCGATCATGACGTATCGGGAGGACAACACAGGAAACTTGTTTCAAAAGTCTGATGGATCCTGGTGGTTGCGTTTCAGGGCATCGGATTTTAAAAATCAGGCGGGCGCAGCTCGTGATGAATATGAGGTGCGTCTTGCGCATTGGGTATGGAACGACATAGAGAGTTATCTGCGCAAATACCGGTCATTGTTAGCATTCGAAGGCAACGACTTCGTATTTAGACCAAAGGTGAGTTCGAAGAAAGATGCCAAAAATGTCTCGATGATGCATCCCAGAGAGTTGAGCAAGGGAATACGCGCATTAACCCATCGCCATATCAAAAACTGCCCCGGGTTTGGCGCGCATGCATTCAGGCACATTATTGCGACAGACTTTATCAAAAATCATCCGCAGTCTTTTCTGATCGCGGCAACGATATTGCACGACCGCATTGAGACCGTGATGAAAAATTACGCACATCTCAAAAAAGCGGACGAGTTCGAGACGTACAACAGTTACCTGCAGGGGCTCCAAGAGACTCGCGCGAGTGAGCCATGATCCTAGTGACGTGAATTGACTCCCCAAAGCTGGGGGATCCTCTGCTTACTCATGCCGGGTGGGGGCTCGCGAGGCAGTTGTGCGCATTGGACGCTTGGGTAAATAATCTTTGGCGCCATGAGACCTGCTTTAACCAAGTTTCGGTGGCGAGTGGTAAGTCGGAGGCTCTGAGGCTGCAGGCGCCTGCAGTGCGTCCCGATCTACGGTGTTGGAACTTGATGGTTTGATCTCGACGAGTGTGATCCTGCTGGCTTCCGCCTGGATGCGGGAAAACCTGGTGGGATGCGACCAGTGTCTGGAAATATATTCGCCACTTCCCGAACGTCTTTTGGAATGGAGCGGTATGAAGGAAGCACTGGAATCTTACTGTGCCGTCTCATCGATGCTTCTTTCCAAGCGAGCCAGTTTTCTTTGGGTCCTCGTCCGCAAGTTCTCTCCAACCGTATTTGAGCCTCCTTTGCTTGGCCTCTTGTCGAGGTGTGTGTGCTTTATCTCTTGCCCCTCGACCTGGGGTTCCTGCAAGCGCTTGGATAGCCAGCCGAAAAACACATCGGGATGCCAGTAGACGCGATTACCCAGCTTTACCGGGGCTGGCAAGATACCCTCATTTATCCAGTTCTCGACTGACCGGACCGAGATGTCGAGATGGTCTGCGGCGGCTTGCTTTGTGAGTGGGACGAATGCTGCGTTTTGTGTGGTCATGATGGGACTGCGAAGTTCAGGTCCCATGTATAGCTATCGTGTGCCCAATATTCTGGCGTTTCGTGCAGGGGGGACGAAATGTATTTCTTATAGGCTCACAATACCCCTCAATTTGGTGGCAAATTAGTGGCAATCGGGGGTGGATTGCCACTGCGTGCGGCTTCGCGCAGCGGAGCGAAGACAAACGCAAATTATTGATTTATAATGGAGTGGGTTTTATTTTGAACACCATTTTAGGCATGGATACGCCGTTCGGGACGTAGAGGCCGGAGGTTCGAATCCTCTCACCCCGACCAGGTTTCCATCCGGAGCATCGTCTTGGGAAAACTGCTGTTTTTCGCGCTCGTCGGGGTGCTGGTTTACCTCTATTTCAAATCCACCCAAAGGCGCCAGAGCCTGGGCGCGGGCGCAGCACGGCCGGACGAGGTGGAAGACATGGTGCGTTGCGCACATTGCCGCGTGAATCTGCCGCGCAGCGAGGCGATCCTTGCGCGCGGCGAGTTTTATTGCAGCCCGGAGCATCAGAGGCTCGGTCCCGCGCGCCGCTGATTGCACGTCGCCGCCATGTCCGGGGAGCCCGCAGCGCCGACTGCATCTGATGCGTGGGGCTATTTCCCCTCGCATTGGCGCTCCCTGGATTATTTCAATCTCTATCGCCTGACGCTGGCGACAGCCTTTTTCTTTTTCAGCCTGACGGCAGCGGGCAGCGGTTTGTTCGGCATCGAGGCGGTGGCGTCTTTTCGTACCGTCGCCCTCGCCTACCTCATTCTCGGCGCCCTGTTCGTGCTGGCGATACGCGCGCGCTGGCCGGCATTCCCGCTGCAGTTGAGCGTTCATATAGGCACTGACATCGCTTTCGTCACCATCCTGATGGGCTTGGGGGGCGGCGTCAAAAGCGGCCTTGGTCTCATGCTGCTGGTGTCGATCGCCTCCGGTGCGCTCATCGGGCGTGGCCGGCTGGTGTTCTTCTACGCCGCACTCGCCAGCCTGGCCGTGCTCCTCATGCAGGGCAACCGGGTGCTGCAACTGCAGGATGGCATGGACAGCTTCCTGCAGACTGCGCTTTTGTCCATCGGCTACTTTGCCACGGCCTGGCTGACGCATACCCTGAGCCGGCGCGCCCAGGCGAGTGAAGACCTGGCGTTGGCGCAGGCGCGTTCCCTGGAACGGCTGAATCAGGTCAATGCCCTGGTGGCGCGAGAACTGTCCGACGCGATCGTCGCCCTTGACGAGCAGCACCATGTGTTTTATGCGAATCCGGTGGCGCGCGAACTGCTTGGGCTCGAAGGCCTGAACAATGCCTTGCCGTTCGAGATCGCGCGCTACGTCGGCGACCCGCCCAGCGCCCCCGGCATGCGCGCGCCCTTGCGCTTGAAGGATCGCGACTGGCGTGCCGAGGTGCAGCGGCTGCCACGCGGGGTGGTGATCCGCCTGGAGGACCAGAGTCGCATCGAGGCTGCCGCGCGCCAGATCAAGCTGGCCGCCCTGGGGCGCCTGACCGCCAGTATCGCGCACGAGATACGCAATCCGCTGGCCGCCATCCTGCAGGCCGCGGAGCTGCTGCAGGAATCGCTGCCCGCCGATCCCGCCGTGGCCAAGCTTACCGGCATCATCGGCAAGAACAGCCGGCGCCTGGATCGCCTGGTGCAGGACGTGCTCATGCTCAACCGCCGCGACCGCCTGCATGCGGAAAACATCAAGCTGGGGGATTTTGTCGCCGAGTGCCTGGAGGAATGGGAGCGCACTGAAGAAATTGCTGCGCATGCCGTCATTACCAGCATGGCCGAAAACCTTTCCCTGCGCTTCGATCCTCAGCACCTGCGCCAGATCCTCTGGAACCTGCTGCGCAATGCCGTGCGCCATGGCGGGGGGACGCCGGTGCGCCTGAACGCGACGATGGCTGCCGGGAAGGTGGAACTGAGGGTCGAGGATGACGGCCCCGGCGTCACCGCGGAGCATCGCGCACGCCTCTTCGAACCCTTTTTCACCACCGATGCGCAAGGCTCCGGGCTCGGCCTCTATATTGCGCGCGAATTGGCGGAGGCCAACGGCGCGCGCCTGGATTACCAGGACAAGGCCGGCGCGGGCGCGTGTTTCCGCCTGAGCGTTCCATGCTGAAGGACGCGCCGCGTATCCTCGTGGTGGATGATGAGGCCGACCTCCTCGACCTCATGGAACTGACCCTGGGACGCATGGGGCTCAATACCGAACGCGCCGCGAGCGTGCAGGAGGCGGTGAGCCGCATCAAGGCAGAAAAATTCGACCTCGTGCTCACCGACATGCGCTTGCCGGATGGCGAAGGGCTGGACATCGTGCGCTACATGGGCGAGCACCGGCCAAGCCTGCCCGTGGCCGTCATCACCGCTTACGGCACCGCGGAAAATGCCGTGCTGGCGCTGAAGGCCGGCGCGTTCGATTACCTGGCCAAGCCCGTGTCGCTCGATCAGCTGCGCGCCCTGGTGAAATCCGCGCTCAAGGTTCCGGAAGACCCGCGCCGGGACCTGACGGAGCAGGAGCTCATCGGCGCCTCGCAGGCCATGCAGGAAGTGCGCCGGCAGATCGAAAAGCTCGCCCGCACCCAGGCGCCGGTGCATATCAGCGGCGAGTCAGGCAGCGGCAAGGAATTGGCGGCGCGCCTGATCCACGCCCACGGGCGCCGCAGCGGCGGCCCTTTTGTCGCGGTGAACTGCGGCGCCATTCCTGAGACCCTCGTGGAGGCCGAGTTTTTTGGCTATCGCAAGGGTGCTTTTACCGGCGCCGAGTCCGACCGGGAAGGTTTTTTCCAGGCCGCCCATGGCGGCACGCTGTTCCTCGACGAGGTGGCGGACCTGGCGCTGCCCATGCAGGTCAAGCTGCTGCGCGTGCTGCAGGAAAAAAAGGTGCGGCGCCTGGGGGCAGGGCAGGAAGAGGCGGTCGACGTGCGTATCATCAGTGCCACCCACCAGAGTCTCGGGCGGCTCGTCGAGGCGGGGCGTTTTCGCCAGGATCTCTACTATCGCCTCAATGTCATCGAGCTGGTGCTGCCCGCCTTGCGCGAGAGGCCCGAAGACATTCCGGCCATTGCCGAGCACCTGCTCGCGCGCCATGAAGGTGGCATGCATCTCCACGGCGATGCCGTGGCGGCGCTCAGGGGTTACGCTTTCCCCGGCAACGTGCGGGAACTGGAAAATATCCTGGAGCGTGCCTGCGCCCTGGCGGATGGCCACGAGCTGACGGCGGCGGACCTCAATCTGGCGCCTCAGGCGGAGGCTGCAGGCGAAACGGCGGGGGCGGTCAGCGCCTATCCCCTGCAGGATTATCTCGATCGCCTGGAAAAGGCCGCCATCCAGGAGGCGCTGGAAAAAACACGCTATAACAAGACAGCGGCGGCGCGCCTTTTGGGCGTCACCTTCCGGTCCTTGCGCTACCGTCTGGAGCGTCTCGGTATTGACTGAAGTGGCACTTAAATATAAGCTGGTACTTATGTTGATGACGTGGCAACGTTTTCTTCTCGTCTTCTGGTTCGTCCTGCTGCAGGGCGTGAGCCCGCTGCTGCACGCCCACGTGTTGGGGCAGGTGGCCCAGCGTGGCGTGCATATGCACGTGCTGGAAAACGAGCGCGCCACCGCGGTGCCTTACTGGCATGAGGCCAAAGCGCATGACGGCACCGAAATCGGCGTCGCTCAGGCAGGGCGGCATGACCAGCCTGCGTTGCTGCCCGACCTTCCACATGCAGCCGTACCCCATGTGCCGTCGGGCCAGCTTGTCGCGGGGGCTTGTTTCCTGCCCGGCAGTCTCCGAGTCAGGCCGCCTCCCGCGGACGCCTACCGCCTAACCCCACCCTCCCAGGCTCCTCCCTTCCGCTCCGCCTGAGGCGGAGCGTCCTCTTGCGCGCTTGGCGCGGCAGCTTGCCGTCGCCAGGTGTGCGAGTCCTGTCGCTCCCCGTGCCCGCTTTGCCACGGATTTGATTATTGGAGTGAACGGACCATGAAAATTTCCCACTGGTGTGTCGCCCTTGCGGCCGTCTGCATTTTTCCCGCCCATGCGGCGGACATCGCTGTCGGCGCCGAGCAGGCGCGCGCGCTCGGCATACGCACCCAGGTGCTGGCATCCGCCGCCGGCAGTGTGGCTGCGCTCAGATTGCCGGGTCGCATCGTGCTGCCGCCCGAGCAGCTGCGTGTGGTTGCCGCGCCGGCAAATGGCGTGGTCAGCGAAGTGAAGGTGACGGTGAACGAGCAGGTCAAGGCGGGGCAGATGCTGGCGCGTCTGTTGAGCCCGGAAGTCGCCATGGCCCAGAAGGATCTGCTGCAGGCTGCCAGCCAGAGCCGGTTGGCGCGGGAAAATTACGCACGCGACAGGCAGCTGCTCGACGAGGGCATCATCGCCGCGAGCCGCTACCAGGCGGCGCGCGCCAATCTCGCGCAGGCCGAGGCGGCACTGGCGCAGCAGCGTCAGACCCTCCAGATCATGGGGGTGCCGCCAGCCACCATCGCGGCCATGGCAGCCGGCAAGATGGGGGGCGGCGGCCTCTCGTTGGTGGCACCGATGACGGCGGTGGTGCTGGAGGCGCGCGTTACGCCGGGCCAGCGCGTGGATGCCGCAGCGCCTCTGTTCCTGTTGGGGCGCCTCGATCCCTTGTGGGTGGACATGGACGTCCCGGTGGCCCAGGCCGCCGGCATCGGTGTTGGCACGGCGGTTCACGCAGGCGAGATTCGCGGCCGCGTGGTGAGCGTGGGGCGCATGGCAGGGCCGGGCCAGAGCGTCACCGTGCGCGCGCGCCTGGAGGGCAGCCCCCGCAATCTTGCGGTGGGGCAGGCGGTGGAGGTGCAGCTGCAGCTCGCCGCCCCGGGTTGGGCGCTGCCGGCGGCGGCGCTCATCCGCAGCCAGGGCAAGGATTATGTCTTCGTGGCAGTGCCAGCCGGGTTCCGTGCCGTCGCCGTCAGCGTCGCGGCGCGCACTCCGCACACCGTCTGGGTGCAGGGACTACTGGCTGCGGGCCAGGCGGTGGCGGTGTCAGGGACTTCGCAGATCAAGGCGATCTGGACCGGCGTGGGCGCAGAGGGCGGGGAGTAGGCCATGTTGAACAAGCTTGTGGCATTCAGCCTTTCGCAGCGCCTGCTCGTGGCGCTGCTGACCGTGCTGCTCATCGGCGCCGGCATCCAGTCATTCCGGCAGCTGCCCATCGATGCCTTTCCGGATGTTTCCACCACACAGGTCAAGCTCATCCTCAAGGCTCCCGGCATGACGCCGGAGGAAGTGGAGACGCGCATCGTCGCTCCCATCGAGGCGGAGATGCTGGGGATTCCCAACGAGCGCATCCTGCGCGCGGTGGCCAAATATGGGCTGGCGGACATCACCATCGATTTTGCCGAGGGCACCGACATCTACTGGGCGCGCAGCCAGGTGGCCGAACGCTACAACAACATCCTCGGCGGCCTGCCGGCTGGCATCAGCGGCGGCCTGGCGCCCATCACGACGCCGCTGGGGGAGATGTTCATGTTCACGGTGGAGGGAGGCGGTCTGTCCCTGCAGGAGAAGCGTTCCCTGCTCGACTGGGTGATCCGTCCGCAACTGCGCACTCTGCCGGGCGTAGCCGATGTCAACACCCTAGGCGGCCTGGTGCGCACCTTCGAAGTGACTCCGGACAGCGGGGCGCTCGCAGCGCGTGGTCTGCAACTGTCCAGCCTGGAACAGGCCCTGGCGCGCAACAACCGCAACGACGGTGCGGGACGCATCAACAGCGGCGAGGAAACCCTGGTGGTGCGGGTGCAGGGGGCGATCCGCACGCTCGACGACGTGCGCAATATCGTCGTCGCCAATGTGCAAGGCGTGCCCGTGCGCGTGGGAGAAATCGCCAAGGTGGAACTCGGCAGCCTCACGCGCTATGGCGCGGTCACGCGTGACGGCCGCGAGGAAACCGCCGAAGGGCTGGTGCTGGGGCTGCGCGGCGCGAATGCGCGCGAGGTCGTAGCCGAGGTGCAGGCCAAGCTTGCAGAAATCCAGCGCACCCTGCCGCCCGGTGTGAAGCTGGTGACCTTCTACAACCGCGGGGCGCTGGTGGAGCGGGCAGTGGGCACGGTATCGAAAGCGCTTGCCGAGGCCATCGTGCTCGTGCTGGTGCTGCTGGTGCTTTTCCTCGGCAATCTGCGTGCTGCCGTGGTGGTGGCCGCATCGCTGCCGCTGGCCGCGCTTGTCACCTTCCTGTTCATGCGCCAGTTCGGCCTCTCCGCCAATCTCATGAGCCTCGGCGGGCTGGCGATCGCCATCGGCATGCTGGTGGACGGCGCCGTGGTGGTGGTGGAAAACATCGTCACCCACCTGGCGCATGATCGCGGCGCGCGGGATCTGCCCAAGCTGCATGTGATCTACCGGTCTGTCCTGGAGGTGATCGTGCCGGTGGTGTCGGGCGTGCTCATCATCATCATCGTCTTCATGCCTCTGCTTACCTTGCAGGGGCTGGAGGGCAAGCTCTTCGTGCCGGTGGCGCTCACTATCGTGTTCGCGCTGGCCGGCTCCCTGCTGCTCTCTCTCACGGTCATTCCCGTGCTGGCGTCCTGGCTCCTCAAGGCCGGTGCGCACGAGGATCCATGGCTGGTGCGCAAGGCGCATGCGCTCTATGCTCCCCTGCTGGACTGGGCCCTGGGCCACGGCAAATGGGTGGGTGTGGGCGCGATCGCCATGCTGCTCGGCGCCGGCGCGATTTATCCCTTCATCGGCAAGACTTTCATGCCGACCCTGGACGAGGGGGACGTGATATTGCAGATGGAAAAGCTTCCCTCCATCAGCCTGGATCAGAGCATCGCCACCGACTTGCGCGTGGAGCGCGCCATCCTCGCGCACGTGCCGGAGGTACAGCACATCATTGCCCGCTCCGGGTCGGATGAGCTGGGACTCGATCCGATGGGTCTCAACCAGACGGATGCTTTCCTGGTGTTGAAGCCGATGAGCGAGTGGCGCGTGAAGGACAAGGCCTGGGTGATCGACCAGATACGCCAGGTGATGAGGAACTTTCCTGGCATCGCCATCAACTTCACCCAGCCCATCGACATGCGCGTGTCAGAAATGCTCACCGGCGTGCGCGGCGATCTGGCGGTGAAGATATTCGGCCCGGATCTGCACACTCTCAACCGGCTGGCGCAGGAGGTGCAGGCCCAGCTCGCGCGCATCTCCGGAGCACAGGACGTGCTTACGGTGAAGAACGACGGTGTGCAATATCTTCAGGTGCGGGTGGATCGCCTCGCTGCCGGGCGCTTCGGCCTCAACGCCGAGGATGTGCAGAGCGATCTGCGCACCATGGTCGAAGGCAGGACGCTGGGCGTGGTCGTCGAGGGGGTGCGCCGTACCCCGCTGGTGCTGCGCGGCGGCGCCGATGTGCGCAACGATCCGCAGCGCTTCGCCAACCTTCGTCTGGCCACACCCGGCGGTACGCCCATTCCACTCGGCGAGGTGGCGCAGCTGCAGTACGCCGAAGGCCCGGTCAAGATCGAGCGCGAGAATGCCAGCCGCTTTGCGGTGGTGCAGGCCAATGTCCGCGGGCGCGATCTGGTCGGCTTCGTCGATGAGGCCAAGCGGCAGGTCGGGCAAGCCGTCAAGCT
>JAJXXS010000343.1:0-4098 GCA_021780975.1 Pseudomonadota bacterium | reverse complement strand
TTCTGATCCTGCATCCTTCACTGGCCGAGGCGGCGCTCGATTTGCTGCTGGAGCATCCCGACAAGGTCACCGGCTATTGCCGCAGCGAGGTCAGCGCGCATGGTTTCGGCGCCACCCTCACGGGCGCGGCGGAGGAGGTCGCCGGATCGAGCCCGCGCACACGCCTGGAAATCCTGACTCGTACCGAGCATGTCGACGCGCTGCTGGGCATGCTCAAAGACAACTGGCCGCACCCCGGGCTCGTCTACTGGTGTGTGTCCGCGGAAAATTTTGGAGTGCTGTCATGAGAATCGCTGTACTGCTGTTGCTGGCCGGCATAAGCCCGGCCCTATACGCCCAGACGCCGGGTTATCCTGGATTGCCGCCCACGGAGCAGGTCATCGCCGCCTTGCAGGCGACGCCGGAAGTGGCGGCCGCGCGCGCCGGACTGGATCTGGGGTCCGCGCAAGATGCCATGCTGCGTCGCGGCGATTATGAATTCCAGGTCACGACTGCGCTGAACCAGCGACGTGTCGCCGATCCAGCCCATCGCTACAACGAGTGGGCCGTGGGCATTGAGCGGCCGCTGCGGCTGCCGGACAAGGCGCGTCTGGATACGGCCTTGGGCAAGCAGGCTGTAGTGGTGGCCGAGGAAAGGTATGGCGACGCGATGCACGAGGCAGGGCGCGTGTTGTTGGCGCGGTGGTTCGCCTGGGAGCGCGCGCGCCAGCAGGTGGCGCGCCTGGCGGAGCAGAGTGCGGCGCTCGAAGAGATCCGCGCAGCGGTGGCCAAGCGCGTGCGCGCCGGCGACGCCAGCGCCCTGGAACTCACGCAGGCACAAGCCGCCCTGGCGACGGTGGCGGCGGCGACCGCGCGGGCACGCAGCGACGAGGCTCTGCGGCGCACGGAGCTTGCGCAGCATTACCCGGGCATCAGTCTCGCGCAGGCAGAGTCCTTGTCAGAGCCTCCGCCGGTGACCGGAGGCATGCCTGCATGGCGCGCGCTGATGTTCAGCCACAATCACGAACTGGCGCTGGCGCGCGCCGAGAGCGAGCAGGCGCGCCTGGCCCTCAGGCGTAGCGAAGCCGATCGCGTGCCCGACCCCAGCGTCGGCGTGCATTATGGCTCCGAGCGCGGCGGCGAGGAGAGGATCGTCGGCCTGAGCGTTTCCCTGCCCCTGCCGGGCGCTGTGCGCGGCTATCGCGTGGATCGCGCCTTGGCGGAAAACCGCATGGCCAGCGAACGCGAACGTGCGGTGCAGGTGCGTCTGGAAACCCAGGCGCGCATCAATTTCGAAAATGCGCAGGGCAGCTACGCGACCTGGCAAGCCGCACAGCAGGCGGCCGACAGCCTGCGTGCGCAGGCGCGCAAGCTGGCGCGTGCCCAGGCCTTGGGCGAGGCCGGCCTCGCCGACGTGCTGCTGGCGCGGCGCCAGTACCTCGAAGCCGCCTTGAGCGCGGATCAGGCGCGCAGTGATGCCTGGGAAGCCCACTACCGCCTGATGCTGGATGCCCACCAGCTCTGGCCCTTTCATGTGGACGGGGAGTGAGTTTCATTGACGGCGAATAATTGCCGTCGTTACTATTCACTGCAAGATGTTTGCATGGGTGGGATGGGGGATGGTCGACGAGTGTTTCCAGGAATTCGAGGCGCGTATGCATGCCGTCGGGCGCCAATTTCCCGGCCTGCCACGCCAGGAAGTGATGCTCGTGCGCCTCGCCCACATGGTCTACAAGCGCCTGGACGAGGTGATCAGCCGCCACCTGGCGCCGCACGAACTGAGCAGTTCCCAATGGCTTGCGCTCATCCTCATCTACTCCAGCGCGGAAGGCGCGATACTCCCCAGCGAGATCAGCCACATCGCCGATTCCTCGCGCACCAACGTCACGCGCCTGGTGGACGAACTGGTGGCGAAGGGCTGGGTGAGCCGCACGCACAGCCAGGAGGATCGCCGCAAGATCACCTTGGCCCTGACCACCGCGGGCGCCTCTCTGGTGGAAAGGGTGCTGCCAGTCCTGTGGGATGTCTACCGCAAGCTGTGGGCGCCGTTCAGCGCCGAGGAAATGGCGCAGATGGAGCGCCTGCAGCGCAAGTTGCTGCAGTCCTTGACGGACTGCTGAGAGGTTTCGCCGATCCCGCGGTGGCGCGCAATCGGGACGCTCAGAGGTTCTTTTCCTTGTAGTCGCACAGGTCGGCAATGAGGCAACGCCCGCAACAGGGCTTGCGCGCGCGGCAGACATAGCGGCCATGCAGGATCAGCCAATGGTGCGCGTCCTGCAGGAACTCGCGCGGCACGAAGCGCAGCAGCTTGCGTTCCACTTCGAGCGGCGTTTTTCCTGGCGCCAGTCCGGTGCGGTTGGCGACGCGGAAGATATGCGTGTCCACTGCCATGGTGGCTTGCCCGAAAGCGGTGTTCAGCACGACGTTCGCGGTCTTTCTTCCCACCCCCGGCAGGGCTTCCAGGCTGGCGCGATCGGCTGGCACGCTGCCGCCGTGGCGCTCGATGAGCAGGCGACAGGTCTGGATGATGTGGCGCGCCTTGCTGCGAAAGAGGCCGATTGACTTGATGTATTCGGCCAGCCCGTTCTCGCCCAGGGCGAGGATCTTTTCCGGCGTGTCGGCCTGTGCGTATAGCCTGCGCGTGGCGATGTTGACGCTGCGATCGGTGGCCTGGGCGGAGAGCACGACCGCCACCAGCAGCTGAAAGGGGCTGGCGTACTCCAGTTCAGTGGTGGGCGCGGGATTGGCGGCCTTGAGGCGTTCGAATATCTCGCGCCGTTTGGCGGGATTCAAGGCGTTCTCAGGAGTGGCGGAACCAGCCGATCTCGGGTGGCGCCGGGCGCGCGCTTTGCGCCTCCTCTGCGCTCAACGCCTCCAGCATGGCCTGGTGGTCGGCTTCCAGTTTGTGCAGGGCGTCGGGGTCCAGGCGCGGCAGCAGGCTGCCCTTGATGAAGTCGCCCAGGTCGGCAAGCGCGGTCGCCCACAGTCCCTGGCGCAGATGGAAGTCGGCATGGGAATGCTGGCCGTAAGGGAAGTGGGCAAATTCCTGGCCCTTGGCGGCCTTGAGGCCGGGGTCGCGCATGACCATGGATCTAGCCCAGTCGTACCACCATTTGTAGTAGCGCTCCTGCAACGCGGGGCCGAGTTTGTGGCGCTCGTAAAAGAAGAAAATGCTGACGCGGCTGGCATTGCCGCTGAAGGGAAAGTGTGCTGCCATGGTGCCTCCTTGCCGTTGTTGAGCGATCAGGCTGTTGCTATTCCTGTTCACGCAGGCTGCGGCGCAAAGCGCGCTGCTGTTCCTGGCGGCGTGCTCCCGGCCCCTTGGCGTGGCTGCCGCCGTGGCGCCTGCCGGCCAGCAAGGCATAGGGATTGCGCGGCTTCAGGCCGTGCCTGGCGGGGACTTTCATGCTGCGTGGCCGGGAACGCTGCAATGGCCCGAGGCAAGCGGCTCAGACGCCCCGGCGAAGCGCTCGTTCAGCCAGTTGCGCGCCGCGATGAGGAGGCCCAGGCCAAGAAAGGCGCCGGGAGGGAGTATGGCCAGCAGAAAGCCACGGTAGTCCGGAATCACGGTGATGACCCAATGCTTGGCCACCGGGCCGAGGGCGAGATCGATGCCGGAAAAGAGCGTGCCCTTGCCGACGATTTCGCGCAGGGCCCCCAAGGTGGCGAGTACGAGCGTAAGCCCAAGGCCCATGAAGGCGCCATCCAGAAGGGCCGGCAGGGCGCGGTTCTTGGCGGCGAAGGCTTCCACGCGCGCGAGCACGATGCAGTTGGTGGTGATCAGCGGGATGAAGATGCCCAGCACCAGATAAAGGGGATGGACATAGGCATTCATGAGGAGGTCGATGAGCGTGACCAGGGCGGCGATGATGAAGATGAAGACGGGTATGCGGATCTCATGTGGCGCCAGGTTGCGCAGGGTCGATACCGCCAGATTGGAGCCCGACATGACGAAAGTGGTGGCGATGCCAAGTCCGAGCGCGTTGACCACCGAGTTGCTCACCGCCAGCAGGGGGCACATGCCGAGGAGCTGGACCAGGCCGGTGTTCTGCTTCCACAAGCCGTTGCGGGCGATGGAGAGAAATTCGCTGCGTGTCATGATCTGCGTTCGTTTCCTGG
>JAJXXS010000263.1 GCA_021780975.1 Pseudomonadota bacterium | reverse complement strand
AGGCCGGCCATTACTACATCGTGGGCCGCATCAAGGACATCATCGTACTCAACAACGGCGAGAAAATTCCGCCCGCGGACATGGAGTCCGCCATCTGCCTGGATCCCTTGTTCGAGCAAGCCATGGTGGTCGGCGAGGGCCAGCCATTCCTCGCCGCGCTCGTGGTGCTCAATGCCGACCATTGGGAAGCATGCGCCCGCAGCCTCGGCGCGGACCCTGCCAACCTTGATGCGCTTGGCGATCCGAAGATAAAAAAAGCCCTGCTGCTGCGTATGGGCGAACACCTCGCACACTTTCCCGGCTACGCCCAGGTGCGTCGGCTCCACGCCACACTGGAACCCTGGACCGTGGAAAATGGCATGCTTACCCCAACGCTGAAGACCCGGCGCGCGCCCGTGCTCGCACGTTACCAAAAGGAGATCGAGAGGCTCTACGCCGACTTTTCCCCGTCATCGGTTCAATAAACCGGAGGAGACCTTGAAAACCATTACCCGCCTGATTTTTTTCCTTAGCCTGGCAGCCGTTCCTGCGGGCGTATTGGCGAGCGGCTTCGCGCTCACCGAGCAGAATGGCGACGGGCTGGGCAATGCCTATGCCGGCCAGGCCGCCTCCGCGCAGGACGCCAGCACCATCTTCTTCAATCCGGCCGGCATGACGCTGCTGCCCGGTACCCAACTGGTGCTGGGCGCCAATGCCATCCGCCCGTCGGTCAAATTCAGCGGCGGCGCCACGATCAATGGCCCGGGGATTCCCGTCAGCGGCGGTCAAGGCGGCGATGCGGGGAGTTGGGCGCTGACGGGAAATTTCTATTACGCCTATCGCGCCAGCCCCGACCTGAGCCTGGGCGTGGGGCTGGGATCGCCTTTTGGCCTCAAGACCGACTACTCGCCCGACTGGGTGGGCCGCTTCCAGGCCATCAAATCCGAGTTGCAGACCGTGGCGCTCAATCCGGCGCTGGCCTGGAAGGTGAACGACCAGATCTCCCTCGGCCTGGGAATCAGCGTGGAGTGGATAGACGCGGAGTTGAGCAACGCCGTCTCGCCGCTTGCCCAGGGTTCGCTCGCCACCGTGAAGGGTTCTGACTACGGCCTGGGCTTCAACCTGGGCGCGCTGTGGCAATTCTCTCCCGAGACCCGGCTGGGTCTTGCCTATCGCTCCAAGATCCATCACCGACTGGACGGCACCCTCACCGTACAGAATTTTCCGTCCATCCCAAGCGGCCCCGCGCAGGCCGAAATCACCCTGCCCGACACCGCTTCGCTGAGCCTCTTCCATCGCCTGAACGCGCGCTGGGATGTGCTGGCCGACGTGACCTGGACAGGCTGGAGCAGCTTCAAGACCCTTACGGTGACTTATGCCAACGGAACCCTAATATCCAGCACCCCCGAAAACTGGCGTGACACCTGGCGCTGTTCCCTGGGGGCCAACTATCACTGGAGCGACGCGCTCACCCTGAGAATCGGCGCGGCCTACGACGAGTCCCCGGTGAGCGACGCCTACCGCACGCCGCGCGTTCCCGACAACAACCGCGTCTGGGTCGCCACTGGCTTGCAGTACCGCTTCTCGCCCGCAAACGCAGTGGATGTCGGCTACGCCCACCTGTTCGTGAAGAGCACGCCGATCAACAACAATGTGTATCCAACGACGCTGACCGGCAGCTACAGCAATGCGGTGGATATCTTGAGCGTGCAATACACCCACAACTTCTGAGCCGCAAGCCTCAGCCGGCCCGTGCGGGCCGGTTGCTATAATCCGCTCCTTCGATTTTCCGGGTAATTTCGTGGCCAAGGCGGCGCCTTTCGACAGCCTGCTCACGCGGCTGGTGGAGCACTCCCACAACATGGCCCTGCTCTGGCAGGGTGCGGCGTTGATTGCCTGCCTGCTGCTGGGCTGGCTGGCGATGCACGCGCTGCGCCGCCAACTGGACCGGCCCGGCAGCCCCTACGCTGCGGCGCGCGATCCCCTGCTGCGCCTAGGCTTTCCGCTCGTGGTGCTGGCCCTGACCGCGCTTGCCCGCACCGGGGTCAAGCTTGCCATTGGCGAGGTGCATCTGCTGGACGTGGTGTTCCCGCTGCTGTGGGCCTGGATCCTCATCCGGCTGGTCACGCTCGCCCTGCGCTATGTCTTCAAGCCCAGCCCGGCGCTCAAGGCCTGGGAGCGCCTGGCGAGCGTGCTCATCTGGATCATCATCGCCTTCCATATCACCGGGCTGCTGCCGCTGGCGCATCATGCCCTGGAAGCGGTGTCGTTCGACGTGGGCGAAAGCCGCTTCTCGCTCTGGCTGCTGCTGCAGGCCGCCCTGGTCATCGTCTTCGCCATCATCCTCGCGTTGTGGCTGGCGCAGTTCCTCGAAGCCCGCCTCATGCGCCTGGAGCAGATGAATCTCTCCACGCGCCTGGCGCTGGTGAAGGCCAGTCGCACGGTGCTGCTGATCATCGCGGTGCTGATGGCCTTGCCCGCCCTGGGCATAGACCTCACCGTGCTGTCGGTGTTCGGCGGCGCCCTGGGGGTGGGCGTGGGCCTGGGCTTGCAGAAGATCGCCAGCAACTACATCTCCGGTTTCATCATCCTGCTCGACCGCTCCATCCGCATCGGCGATCTGGTCACGGTCGACAACAAGTACGGCCAGGTTGCCGGCATCAACACCCGCTACACCCTCCTGCGCTCGCTCGACGGCACCGAGTCCATCGTCCCCAACGAGCTGTTCATCAACCAGACCGTGGTGAACCACTCCTTCACCCAGCCCAGCGTGCGCATCGCCATCCCCGTGCAGGTCGCCTACGATGCCGACCTCAACCAAGTGCGCGAGCTATTGATGCAGATCGCGCTGGCTCATCCGCGCGTGATCCAGGATGACGAGGACAAGCAGGCGCGCGTCTATCTCACCGCCTTCGCCGACAGCGGCATCAATCTCGAACTGGCGGTATGGGTGCGCGATCCGAGCGAAGGCCAGATGAATCTAAAATCCGACCTCAACTGGGAAATCTGGCGCCTCTTCAAGGAAAAAGGCATAGAAATCCCCTATCCCCAGCGCGTCGTGCATCTCATGCCCGCGGACACGACGCGCACCTGAAACCCGTCAGGCGGCGCCGCGTGCAAGCGCCGCGGCGACCTCGCCGCGCACCGCCTCCACCAGCGCGGCGAGATGCGCCGGGGTGGGCGGCGCAGTGCCCACTTCGACACCTATCAGCAGCAGGTTCGGCGGCAGCTCTTGCAGGCGCTCGGCCAGTTGCAGCGCCTCTTCCAGGCCGAAGCCATGCGTCGACGTGCGATGCAGCAGCACGCGGTTCAGATCGCGGCCTTGCAGACGATGCAGCGTGCCGACGGGCGCGCCGCTTTTCACGGCATCTATCAGAATTACGGTGTCGGCACCGCGCATGTGTTCGATGAGGCGCGGCCCGGGGCGGTCGAGCGCCGTGATTTCGACCTGCCCCGCGTCGAATCCGCCCTGCAGGGCATGGGCGACAAGAAAGCCCAGGTTGTCGGTTTCGCTGGGAGAACCAATGCCCAGCACGCGTATGGAGGGTGAGATCGGGGTCATGGGCGGGTGATGCGCAGGTCGAGAAAATGGGTGGCGCAGGAGATGCACGGGTCATAATTGCGGATGACCGTCTCGGCATGCTGGCGCAGGCTGGCTTCCGGCTGGTCGAGCCCGAAGCGGGTGAGCGAGGCGCGCAGGTCCGCTTCCATGCGCGCCTGGTTCTGGCTGGTGGGTGGCACGATGCGGGCGCTCGTCACCCTGCCTGCGTCGTCGAGCTCGTAGCGGTGCCACAGTAGGCCGCGCGGCGCTTCGGTGGCGCCATGGCCGACCCCTGCGCGCGGTGCGGCGTCGCGGTAAGGCGTGTCGCTGGGCACGTAATGGGCCAGCAGGTCCAACGCCACCACAAGGGCGCAGTGGATTTCCAGGGCGCGCGCGTGCAGGCTGTGGAAGAGGTTGCGGGTGGGTAAAGCGGCTCCGGTCTCACGGGCCAGCTTTTGCGTCGCCTCCGGCAGGTGATCGAAATTGAGGTTGAGGCGGGCAAGCGGCCCCACCAGGTAATCTGCGCCGCGGTGGCGGCAATGCAGGGCCGTGGAGTGGGGCACCTGCATTTCCATAAATTCGCTGGCGAATTCGGCCGGCGCGATGTCCAGGCCGCGATCGGAGACGATGCGGCCGTGGTTCATGGGATAGCCGCGTTCGTCGCGCAGGGCGACCACGGCAAAGTCCTGATGCTCCTCCGGCATGGACAGGCTCGCACACCAGCGCACCAGGTCTTCCGCATCGGGCATGAGCGCCTCCAGCCGCGCACGCAGCTCAGCGGCGTCACGCGCCTTGGGAGCATGCCAGAAGCCGCCGACGCGCGCGCCGACCGGGTGCACCGAGCGCCCGCCCAGCAGGCGGATGATGGCGTTGCCCGCCTCCTGCAGACGCAGGCCGCGGCGCACGAGCTCCGGTTGCGCTGCTGCCAGATCGACGACATTGGCGTGGCCGAGAAAATCCGGCGCCGCCAGCAGGTGGATATGCAGGCTGTGCGACTCGATCCACTCGCCGCAATAAAACAGCTGGCGCATCGCGGCCACCCACGCGCTGGGCACGACGCCCAGGATGGCTTCGAGGGCCTGCACCGCGCTCATCTGGTAGGCCACTGGGCAGATGCCGCAGATGCGCGCCACCATGTCGGGGACTTCCATGAAATGGCGCCCTTCGAGAAATTTCTCGAACAGCCGCGGCGGCTCGAAGATGCGCAGCTTCAGTTTCTCGATGACGCCCTCGGCGATGCGCAGATCCAGGGCGCCTTCGCCTTCCACCCGCGTCAAAACC
>JAJXXS010000106.1 GCA_021780975.1 Pseudomonadota bacterium | reverse complement strand
GCCGCCCAGTCCACCGGCAAGGCCCCCATCGACCTGGCCCGCCTCAAGGTCGACCTCATGTCCTTCTCCGCCCACAAGACCTATGGCCCCAAGGGCATCGGCGCCCTGTACGTGCGCAGGAAGCCCCGCGTGCGCCTGGAGGCGCAGATGCACGGCGGTGGCCACGAGCGCGGCCTGCGCTCCGGCACGCTTGCCACCCACCAGATCGTCGGCATGGGCGAGGCCTTCCGCCTGGCCCAGGAGGAGATGGCCACCGAGAACGAGCGCATCCGCATGCTGCGCGACCGCCTGTGGGTAGGCCTGCAGAGCATCGAAGAGGTCTATCTGAACGGCGACATGGACAGCCGCGTGCCGCACAACCTCAATGTCAGCTTCAACTTCGTCGAAGGCGAGAGCCTCATCATGGCCATGAAGGAACTGGCCGTGTCCTCCGGCTCGGCCTGCACCTCCGCCTCCTTGGAGCCTTCCTACGTGCTCAAGGCCCTGGGACGCAACGACGAGCTGGCGCACAGTTCCATCCGCTTCTCCATCGGCCGCTTCACCACGGCGGAGGAAATCGACTTCGCCGTCGACCTGATCCGCGCCAAGATCAGCAAGCTGCGCGAAATGTCGCCGCTGTGGGAGATGTACAAGGACGGCATCGATCTCAACACCGTGCAGTGGGCAGCCCACTGAGCAACCCAGGAGCATTCCATGTCATACAGCGAAAAAGTCATCGATCATTATGAGAACCCCCGCAACGTCGGTTCCTTCGCCAAGGAGGACGCCGACGTCGGCACCGGCATGGTGGGGGCGCCGGCGTGCGGCGACGTGATGAAGCTGCAGATCAAGGTGAACGAGCAGGGCATCATCGAGGACGCCAAGTTCAAGACCTACGGCTGCGGCTCGGCGATTGCGTCTTCCAGCCTGGTGACGGAATGGGTCAAGGGCAAGACCCTGGACGAGGCCATGGAGATCAAGAACACGTCCATCGCCGAGGAACTCGCCCTGCCCCCCGTCAAGATCCACTGCTCCATCCTCGCCGAAGATGCCATCAAGGCCGCCGTCGCGGATTACAAGCAAAAGAAGAGCGTGGCGGAAGACTACGCCATCTGCACCCCCGGCGAAGCCGCCGCCTGAACCCGCATCCACCCCCAGGAGAACGTCATGCTAGACAGCGCATCCCCCCTGCTCTTCACCGGTGCAGCCGCCACCAAGGTGAAGGCCATGATCGACGAGGAAGGCAATCCCTCCCTCAAATTGCGGATATACGTGACCGGCGGCGGCTGCTCCGGTTTCCAGTACGGCTTCACCTTCGACGACAACGTGGCCGAAGACGACACGGTGGTGGCGAACGATGGCGTGAACCTGCTGGTGGATGCCATGAGCCTGCAATACCTGGTGGGCGCCGAGATCGACTACCAGGAAGACCTGGAAGGCGCCCGCTTCGTCATCAAGAACCCCAACGCCCAGTCCACCTGCGGCTGCGGCAGCTCCTTCTCCATGTAGCGGGAGGACATCATGGCGGTCACATTGACGGTGAAGGCGGCCGAGCGAGTGGGCAAATTCCTCGCCCAGCGCGGCAAGGGCGCCGGTCTCAGGTTGGGCGTGCGCACCAGCGGCTGCTCGGGCATGGCCTATGTGCTGGAGTTCGTTGATGACATGCAGGCCGAGGATGTGTGCTTCGACAGCCACGGCGTGACGGTGATCGTCGATCCCAAGAGCCTGGCCTTCCTCGATGGCACCGAGCTGGATTTCGTGCGCGAGGGACTGAACGAGGGCTTCAAGTTCAACAACCCCAACGTCAAGAACACCTGCGGCTGCGGGGAATCCTTCAATGTCTGAGGCGGGTGCCGCGATGCTCGATTTTGCGCAAAATCATCTCGATCTGTTCGGCCTGCCGTCCCGCTTCGACATGGACGTGGCAGCGCTGGAGGAACGCTACCGGACGCTGCAGAGCGCCATCCACCCGGACCGCCACGCCAGCGCCCCGGAAACCCAGCGGCGCCTGGCGGAGCAGTGGGCCGGCCAGGTCAACGAGGCCTACCGGGTGCTCAAGTCACCCCTCGAACGGGGGCGCTATCTGCTTTCCCTGCATGGCGTCGACGCCCTCGCTCCGACCCAGACCAGCATGCCCGCCGAGTTCCTGATGCAGCAAATGGAATGGCGCGAAGAGCTTGCCGAAGCGCGCGGCGATCATGCCGCGCTCTGCCGGCTGGAGCAGGCCCTGCAGCAGGAGCATCACGGCCTGTTGAACGCGCTCTCCTCCCAACTCGACGAACTGGGCCAATACGAGGTGGCCGGCGAGACCCTGCGCAAGCTCAAATTCATCGCCCGCCTGGAAGAGGAAGTCGGCGAGGCCTTCGAGGCCTGGTGAAACGGTCATGGCTCTCCTGCAGATCTCCGAACCCGGCTGCTCCACGGCCCCGCACCAGCATCGCCTGGCGGTGGGCATCGACCTGGGTACCACGCATTCGCTGGCTGCCACGTTAAGAAGCGGCAGTGCGGAAGTCATTCCAGACGAGAGGGGCGCCTCCCTCCTGCCGTCGGCGGTGCGCTATTGCGCCGGCCAGCCGCCCGTGGTGGGCCAGGATGCCCTGGCAGCGCAGACCACCGACCCCCTCAACACCATCGTGTCCGTCAAGCGGCTGATGGGACGGGCCTTTCAGGACATCGCTGAAGCAGCGCAACTGCCCTACCGGCTGCTGGATGCGCCGGGCATGGTCAAGCTCGACACCGCGGCCGGCGCCAAGAGCCCCGTGGAAGTTTCGGCGGACATCCTGCGCACTCTGCGCACGCGTTCGGAGGCGGTCTTGGGCGGCGAACTGACGGGAGCGGTGATCACCGTGCCGGCCTATTTCGACGACGCCCAGCGCCAGGCCACCAAGGACGCCGCCAATCTCTCCGGCCTCAACGTGCTGCGCCTGCTCAACGAGCCCACCGCCGCCGCCATCGCTTACGGGCTGGACCAAGGCGCGGAAGGCACCTATGCAGTCTATGACCTCGGCGGCGGCACCTTCGATCTCTCCATACTCAAGCTCTCGCGCGGCGTGTTCGAGGTGCTGGCCACCAGCGGCAACGCCCGCCTCGGCGGCGACGATTTCGACCAGCGCATCTATGCCTGGATCCTGTCCCAGACCGGCGCGGCCCAGCCGTCTCCCCGGGACATGCGGCTGCTCCTGGCGGCCGCCCGCGATGCCAAGGAGCAACTCAGTGACGCAAGCAGCGTCCCGCTTGCGCTGGCCTTGGGCAACGGGCAGAGCGTCGACTTGGTGCTGGAACGTGCCGCGTTCGAGGAGATGACCCGCGACCTGGTGCAGCAGACGCTGCTTCCCTGCCGCAAGGCCCTCAAGGATGCCAGCCTGAGCTTGCAGGACATCAAAGGCATCGTGCTGGTGGGCGGCGCCACGCGCATGCCCTGCATACGGCAGGCGGTGGCGGAATTCTTCGGCCAGGCCCCACTCACCAATCTGGACCCGGACAAGGTGGTGGCCCTGGGCGCCGCCATCCAGGCCAACATACTCGCCGGCAATCAGCAGACGGGGGACTGGCTGCTGCTGGACGTGACACCACTGTCCCTGGGCATCGAAACCATGGGGGGCCTGACGGAGAAGATCATTCCGCGTAATGCCACCCTGCCGGTCACGCGCGCGCAGGAGTTCACCACCTTCAAGGACGGCCAGACCGCGATGAGTTTCCACGTCGTGCAGGGCGAGCGGGAACTGGTGGCAGACTGCCGCTCGCTGGCGCGCTTCGAACTGCGCGGCATCCCGCCCATGGTGGCAGGCGCGGCGCGCATCCGGGTGACTTTCCAGGTCGATGCCGACGGCCTGCTGTCGGTATCGGCAAGGGAGCAGACCTCGGGCGTGGTGGCGGCCGTCGCGGTGAAGCCCTCGTATGGCTTGAGCGACGGCGAAATCTCCCGCATGCTGAGCGAGTCCTATCAATATGCCCAGCAGGATCTGCAGGCGCGCAGCCTGCACGAACAGCTGACCGAAGCCAACCGCATGCTGGAAGCCGTGGCTGCGGCCCTGGCCAGCGACGGCGACCTGCTCTCGGCCGGGGAACGCCAGGCCATCGACACCCTGATGGCCGCCCTGACCGAAGCCACGCGGGGCAGCGATGCCGGCCGGGTCAAAGTCTGCCTGGACAATCTCAACGCGGGCACCCAGGTTTTCGCCGGGCGGCGCATGGACCGCTCGATCCGTCATGCCCTGACGGGGCGGGCCATAGGCGCCATCGCCGCCTGAGAGGAGCCCTGACATGCCGCAACTCACCGTCCTGCCCCACGCCGAGTTGTGCCCCAAGGGCGCCGTCATCACGGCTCCCGCCGGCGCGCTCCTGTGCGACGCCCTGCACCGGCATGGCGTGCACCTCGAGCATGCCTGCGAAAAGTCCTGTGCCTGCACCACCTGCCACGTCATCGTGCGTGAAGGTGGCGGCGCGCTCGAACCGGCCACGGACCAGGAGGATGACCTGCTGGATCGCGCGTGGGGCTTGGCGCCCGGCTCCCGCCTCGCCTGCCAGGTCCATCTGGCCGATGAAAACTTGGTCATCGAGATCCCGCGCTATTCGATCAACCAGGTGAAAGAGGGACATTGAATGATAGTGGTTGGTCGGCAGGCGGCGGCATCGTGCGCCATATCTGCCAACTGATCACCGCAAGCTGATCACCTCCCTCTGGAGACCCTGATGAAATGGGCCGACGTGCAGGACATCGCCATCGAGCTGTCAGAAGCCCATCCCGACGTGGACCCCCGTTATCTGCGCTTCACCGATCTGCACGCCTGGATACAGGCCCTGGAAGGCTTCGACGACCACCCTGAAAA
>JAJXXS010000179.1 GCA_021780975.1 Pseudomonadota bacterium | reverse complement strand
ACCCAGGCGCGCGCGCCCGCCAGCCCGGCAGACATCAAGGTGGACGCGGCCACCATGCCCCTGCCGGCGCTGCGCCATCATGTCTTCGACCCCGCCAACGGCCTCGACATGACCGAGGTCGCCATGCTGGCGGTGGCCAACAACCCGCAACTGAAGCTGGCGCGCGACGATCTGGGCATTGCGCACGCCCAGGCCTTCGCCGCCGGGCTGCTGCCCGACCCGGTGCTGGGCGTGGCGCGCGACTACCCCATCAGCGGCCCCGCCACCAGTACGGCCTTCAACCTGGGCCTCTCCTACGATGTCGGCGCCCTGCTCACGCATTCGAGCGCCGTGCAGGCCGCCCGCGCCTCGGCGCGCCAGGTGGACCTGAATCTGCTGTGGCTGGAGTGGCAGGTGGTGGCGCAGGCGCGCCAGCTTTTCATCCGCCACGACTACCAGGCGCGCAGCCTGGCGCTGCTGCGCCAGGAGGAAACCCTGCTGCGCCAGCGCCACGCGCGCATGCTGCGCGCCTACGAGCACGGCGACGTCACCCTGGACGCAGTGAGCGCCGACCTCGCCAGCCTGCAAGCGGTGCAGACACGCGCCAACGGCGTGGAGCGCCAGCTGGTGGCCACCGCCCAGGCGATCAACGCCCTGCTGGGTCTCTCGCCCCGCGCCAGGCTGGATCTGGTCGGGGCGTCCGCCATCCCACAAATCAGCGCCGCGGCGGCGCGCCGCGACCTCGCCGAACTGCCGCGCCGCCGCCCTGACCTGCTGGCCCTCAAGGCCGGCTACGACAGCGAGGAAGCGCGCATGCGTCAGGCCATCCTGCAGCAATTTCCCGCCCTCAACATCGGCTTCGTGCGCGCGCGCGACACTGGCGGCGTCAACACGCGCGGCTTCCAGGTTTCGCTCACCCTGCCTATCTTCAACCGCAACCGCGGCAACATCGCCATCGCAAAAGCCACGCGCCAGCGCCTGCACGACGAATATGCCGCCCGCCTCATGAGCGCGCGCGCCGACGTCGAGCGCATCCTGCAGGACCAGGTCCTGCTAGAGCGCCAGCGCGGAGAAATCGAGCAGGGCATCGCCCTCACCGCGCAGACGCTCAAGGGCGCCGACGCGGCGCTCGCGCGCGGCGATCTGTCGGAGACCGACTACGTGCTGCTGAAGACCGCCTGGCTCAACCGCCGCCTCGATCTGCTGGCCATCGATGAAACCCTGCAGGAGCAGCAGGCGGCGCTGCAGACCCTGCTCGGCGGCCCTCTGCCGGCGCGCCACTCCTTCAGCGCGGCCTGACGCACGCGCGACCTCCCCGACATCGCATCGCCCGAGGATCATTCATGAAGCGCATCTCCCTTCCCCTGCTGCTGTGCCTGGCCCTGCTCGCGCCGCTGGCGCGTGCCGCCGAACCCAGCGTGCTCATCGAGACCCAGCCCGCGCAGCAGGGCAGCCTGCCCGTTACCGTCACCGCCTACGGCAGCGTGGCGCCGGCGCGCGGCGCCCTCACCACCCTGTCGGCGCCGCGCGCCGGCCTGGTGCAGAGCGTCGACGTGGTGGCCGGACAGATCGTGCGCAAGG
The DNA here is from genome assembly GCA_021780975.1 of Pseudomonadota bacterium. Lineage (GTDB taxonomy): Bacteria > Pseudomonadota > Gammaproteobacteria > Burkholderiales > Thiobacillaceae > JAJXXS01. The sequence continues at coordinate 3,258 of JAJXXS010000179.1, read as the reverse complement.
GCCAGATCCTCTACCGCTATGCCACCGACCCGGCCACGCGCGCAGCCTGGCTGCAGGCACGCTCGGCGCTTGATTACGCGCGCCAGGACGTGGTGCGCACGCGGCGCATGCAGACCGAGGGACTGGCCACCCAGACGCAGGTGGCGACAGCACTCAAGGCCGAGCAGGACGCCCAGGCCGCGCTTGCCGCGCAGCGCGCGCTGGGCGCCAACCAGGCCAGCGAGGCCTTGCGCGCGCCCTACGACGGCGTGGTGACGCAGCTCGTCGCCACGCCCGGCGACCGCCTGCAGCCCGGCGCGCCCATCCTCTCCCTCGCGCGCACCGGGCGCTACGCCGTACACCTGGGCATCGAGCCGGAAGACGCGCTGCAACTGCGCCCCGGCATGGCGGTGACCCTGCGCTCGGTGTTCGGCGACATGCCGCCCATCCAGGCGCGCATCGCCAGCATCCAGGGCCTGGTGGATCCGCAGACGCGCCTGGTCAACGCCACCGTGGATTTACCCGCCGCCCCCGGACTGCTGCCCGGCATGCGGGTGAGCGGGCGCATCGTGCTGCGCGACGAGCGCGGCTGGCAGGTGCCGCGCCAAGCGGTATTGCAGGACGGCGCCGGACGCTACCTGTTCCAGGTGCGCGGCGGACGCGCGCACCGCGTCGCGGTGCAGGAGCTGGCCCAGGGCGGCGCCCAGGCGATCGTGCGCGGCGCGCTGGATCCCGGCCTGCCGGTGGTGGTGCTGGGCAACTATGAGCTGAAGGACGGCATGGCGGTGCGGGAGCACGGCCAATGAATTTCTCCGCCTGGATGCAGACGCATCGCCGCTCCATCCTGTTCCTGCTCTTCGCCCTCGCCGCTGCCGGGTTGCTGGCCGCCTTCAAGCTCCCGGTGACGCTGTTTCCCAACGTCAGTTTCCCGCGCGTCGAGGTCAACCTTGATGCGGGCGAGCGCCCTGCCAACCAGATGGAAGTGCAGGTCACCATGCCGGTGGAAGAGGCCATCCGCCGCGTGCCCGGCGTGCAGGTCGTGCGCTCGCGCACCAGCCGCGGCTCGGCCGGGATCTCGGTGAACTTCGCCTGGGGCACCGACATGCCGCTCGCCGCCACGCAGATCAACGAGGCGGTGGCCGGCGTCCTGCCGAAGCTGCCGGCGGGCACCAGCTTCTCGGTCAAGCGCATGGACCCGACGGTGTTTCCCATCCTCGCCTACAGCCTCACCTCGAAGACGCAAAACCTCACCCAGCTCTACGACCTGGCGGAATACCAATTGAAGCCGCTGCTTTCCGGCGTCAACGGCGTGGCGCGCGTGCAGGTCACCGGCGGTGCGCCGGAGGAATATCACGTCATCGTCGACCCCGCGCGCCTGCTCGCCTACGGCCTCACCCTGCAGGACGTCTCGCGCGCGCTCGCCGCCGCCAATGTGGTCACCGCGGTGGGCCGGCTGGAGGATCATTACAAGCTCTACCTGGTGATTTCCGACACGCGCTTCAAAAGCCTCGCCGACATCCGCAACACCGTGATCAAGACCGGCGCCAACGGCCTGGTGCGCCTGGAGGACGTGGCGCAGGTCAAGGACAGCGCCGTGCCGCAATGGATACGCGTCACCGCCGACGGGCGCGATGCCGTGCTGCTCAACATCTACCAGCAGCCCGGCAGCAATTCGGTGCGCATCGCCCATGACGTGAAGGCGCTGCTGGCCAAATACCAGGCGCAGATGCCGCCAGGAGTGAAGCTCGCCAACTGGTACGACCAGAGCACGCTGGTGATCGAGTCCGCCGCCAGCGTGCGCGATGCCATCCTCATCGGCCTAGTGCTGGCGGCGGGCGTGCTGCTGCTGTTCCTGCGCAACCTCAAGGTCACCCTCATCGCCCTGCTGGTGGTGCCGTCGGTGCTGGCCGCCGCGGTGCTGCTGCTCTACGTGCTCAACATGAGCTTCAACATCATGACCCTGGGCGGCATGGCGGCGGCGGTGGGCCTCATCATCGACGACGCCATCGTCATGGTGGAGCACATCGTGCGCCGCCTGCGCGGCGCGCCGGCAGGCGAGCACCACGGCCGCGTACTCACCGCCGCGGCCGAATTCATCCGCCCCCTGGCGGGATCATCGGCCTCCACCATCATCATCTTCGTGCCGCTCGCCTTCCTCTCCGGCGTCACCGGCGCCTTCTTCAAGGCGCTCTCGCTCACCATGGCGGCGAGCCTGCTCATCTCCTTCTTCATCACCTGGCTGGCCGTGCCGCTGCTGGCGGATCATTGGCTCAATGACAAGGATGCGAACCAGAAGGAAGGCGGGCGCCTCACCGAACGCCTGCAGGAGCTATACGGGAAGCTGCTCACGCGGCTGCTGGCGCGCCCCTGGCTGGTGCTGCTGGGCGTCGGCCCCCTGCTGCTGGCCGGCTGGCTGGCCTACCAGCATGTCGGCACCGGCTTCATGCCGTCCATGGACGAGGGCGGCTTCGTCCTCGACTACCGCGCCGCGCCCGGCACCTCGTTGGCGGAAACCAACCGCCTGCTCGACCAGGTCGAGGCCATCCTGCGCGCCAACCCCAATATCGCCACCTACTCGCGCCGCACCGGCACGCAGCTGGGCGGCGGCGTCACCGAGGCCAACGAGGGCGATTTTTTCGTGCGCCTCAAGAATGGCCCGCGCGAACCGATCGAGAAGGTCATGGACGAGGTGCGCACCCAGGTCGAAACGAAGGTGCCCGGGCTCGACATCGACCTGGCGCAGCTCATGGAAGACCTGATCGGCGACCTCACCGCCGTGCCGCAGCCGATCGAGATCAAGATCTTCAGCGACCGCGAGGCCACCCTCATGAAGCTCGCCCACGCCACCGCCGCGCGCATCGGCAAGATTCCCGGCGTGGTGGACGTGCGCGACGGCATCAACCCGGCGGGCGATGCCCTGGACATCCACGTCGACCGCGCCAAGGCGGCGCTGGAAGGCGGCGATCCCGAGGCCGTCACGCGCTTTCTCACGGACGCCGTGGCAGGCAACGTCACCACCCAGGTGCAGAAGGGCGTGAAGATGGTGGGCGTGCGCGTGTGGACGCCGCAGGACGTGCGCGACACCGCGCGGCGGCTGGGGCGGCTCCTCATCCGCGCGCCGGGCGGGAATGTGTTCCCGCTGTCGCGCATCGCCAGCTTCACCACCGTGTCCGGCCAGCCGCAGATCACGCGCGAGAACCTCAAGCGCATGGTGGCGGTGAAGGCGCGCATCTCCGGCGCCGACATGGGCAGCGTGCTGGCGCAAGTGAAAAAGGTCAT
>JAJXXS010000044.1 GCA_021780975.1 Pseudomonadota bacterium | reverse complement strand
AGATCGCGATGTCGTCGGCATGCACCGAGTTGGCCGGAAACAGGCCGTACACCGCGTGGGCCACGAGCCACTTTTCCCGCACGATCTTGTCCAGCATCGATCGTGCGTCGGCGAACAGCTTGCGCGCCTCCTCGCCCACCACGGCATCGTCGAGTATCTTCGGGTAGCGCCCCGCCAGCTCCCAGGTCTGGAAAAACGGCGTCCAGTCTATGGTCGCGACAAGCTCCTCCAGGGGGTAGTCGCGCAAGGCGAACACGCCCAGCTGCCTGGGCTTGGGCGGGACATAGGCGGACCAGTCGGTCTGCAGGCCGCGCTCCCGTGCCGTCGCCAGCGGCAGCAGCTTGCGGCCCTCCCCGCGGCCGGCGTGCTGTTCGCGGATTTTGGCGTAGTCGGCGCGCACGCCGGCGACATAATCGGCATGCAGATCGGCGGACAAAAGCTGGGTGCATACACCCACCGCGCGCGAGGCGTCGGGCACCCAGACCACCGGCTGTTCGTAGTTGGGTTCGATCTTCACCGCGGTGTGCGCGCGGCTGGTGGTGGCGCCGCCGATGAGCAGGGGGATGGCGAATCCCTGGCGCTGCATTTCCTTGGCCACGTGCGCCATCTCCTCCAGCGAGGGCGTGATGAGGCCGGACAGGCCGATGATGTCGGCGTTCTGCTCGCGCGCGGTCTGCAAGATCTTCTCCGCCGGCACCATGACGCCCAGGTCGACCACCTCGTAGTTGTTGCAGGCCAGCACCACGCCGACGATATTCTTGCCGATGTCGTGCACGTCGCCCTTCACCGTCGCCATGACGATCCTGCCGTTGGACTGCACGCCGCCCGCGGCCTTGGTGGCTTCGATGTAGGGCATCAGGTGGGCAACCGCCTGCTTCATGACGCGCGCGGATTTCACCACCTGGGGCAGGAACATCTTGCCGGCGCCGAACAGGTCGCCCACCACGTTCATGCCCGCCATGAGCGGACCTTCGATGACCTTGAGCGGATGGTCGACCTTGAGCCGAGCTTCCTCGGTGTCCTCGACGATGTAGGTGGTGATGCCTTTCACCAGGGCATGCGCGAGCCGCTCCTCCACCGCGGCGTTGCGCCAGGCCTGGTCCTCGACGCCGGCCTCGTCCTTCTTCTTGCCGCGGAACTGCTCGGCGAACTCCACCAGGCGGTCGCCGGCATCGGCACGGCGGTTGAGCACCACGTCCTCGACATGCTCGCGCAATTGCGGCTCCAGCTCGTCGTAGACACCCAGCATGCCGGCGTTGACGATGCCCATGTCCATGCCCGCCTGGATGGCGTGGTAGAGGAACACGGTGTGGATGGCCTCGCGCACGTGGTCGTTGCCGCGGAAGGAGAACGACACGTTGGACACGCCGCCGGAGACCTTGGCATGCGGCAGATGCTGCTTGATCCAGCGCGTGGCCTCGATGAAGTCCACCGCGTAGTTGGCGTGCTCCTCGATGCCGGTGGCGATGGCGAAGATATTCGGGTCGAAGATGATGTCCTCGGGCGGGAAGCCGACTTCGTCGACGAGGATCTTGTAGGCGCGCTGGCAGATCTCCGTCTTGCGCGCGTAGGTGTCGGCCTGGCCCGCCTCGTCGAAGGCCATGACCACCACCGCGGCGCCGTAGCGCAGTGCGAGGCGCGCCTGTTCCCTGAACTTCGCCTCGCCCTCCTTCATGGAGATGGAGTTGACGATGCATTTGCCCTGGGCGCACTTGAGGCCGGCCTCGATCACCTCCCATTTGGAGGAATCGATCATGATTGGAACGCGCGCGATGTCAGGCTCGGAAGCGATGAGGTTGAGGAAGCGCGTCATCGCCGCCACCGCGTCCAGCATGCCCTCGTCCATATTGATGTCGATGACCTGGGCGCCGTTCTCCACCTGCTGGCGCGCCACCGACAATGCGTCGTCGTAGCGGCCCTCCAGGATCATGCGCGCGAAGGCGCGCGAGCCGGTGACGTTGGTGCGTTCGCCCACGTTGAGGTACAGATCCCCCGGGCAGAGGTTGTAGGGCTCCAGGCCGGCCAGGCGCAGGCAGGGGGTGATGGCGGGGATCCGGCGCGGGCGCAGGTCGGCCACCGCTGCCGCCATGGCGGCGATGTGCGCGGGCGTGGTGCCGCAGCAGCCGCCGAGGATGTTGAGAAAGCCGGCCTGCGCGAAATCGCGCGCCACCGCCGCCATCTGCGCCGGGGTTTCGTCGTAGCCGCCGAAGGCGTTGGGCAGGCCGGCGTTGGGATGCAGCGACACGTGGGTGTCCGCCACGCGCGCTAACTCCTGGAGGTAAGGACGCATCTGCTCCGGCCCCAGCGCGCAATTGAGGCCGATCGACAGCGGGCGCGCATGGCGCAGGCTGTTCCAGAACGCCTCCGTGGTCTGGCCCGACAGCGTGCGGCCCGAGGCATCGGTGATGGTGCCGGAGATCATGACCGGCAGGCGCGCGCCGCGCCGCTCGAAGACGTTTTCCAGGGCGAACAGCGCGGCCTTGGCGTTGAGGGTGTCGAAGATGGTTTCCACCATCAGGGCGTCCACACCACCCTCCATGAGCGCGTCGGCCTGCTCCTCGTAGGCCGCCACCAGCTGGTCGAAGCTGATGTTGCGCGCGCCCGGGTCGGCCACGCTCGGCGAGATGCTGGCGGTCTTGCTGGTGGGGCCGAGGATGCCGGCGACGAAGCGCGGCCTGTCCGGGGTGCTGAACTTCGCTGCCGCTTTCCTGGCCAGCGTCGCGGCCGCAAGGTTGATCTCGCGCGCCAGGTCGGCCATGTCGTAGTCTTCCAGCGAGATGCGCTGGGCGTTGAAGGTGTTGGTCTCCAGGATGTCGGCACCGGCGGCGAGATATTTCTCGTGTATCTCGCGGATCACCTCCGGCCTGGTGAGCACCAGCAGGTCGTTGTTGCCGCGCACGTCCTTGTGGAAATCGTGAAAGCGCGTGCCGCGGTAATCCGCCTCGCTCAGGCGGTAGCCCTGGATCATGGTGCCCATGGCGCCGTCCAGGATGAGGATGCGGCGGGCGAGGGCGTCCTGAAGCGTGGTCTGGGTCGGCATGGCGGGCAGCGGGGAAAATCAACAATTATAGAGGCGGGTGCCGTCAGGCCCTCAGTGCTGGGCCCTCTCAGCGGGGACAGGAACCATGGGCGACCAGCGCCCGGAAGCGCGGAACGGCAGCCAGCCCCAGCCCTGGATGCGTGCACGCCCCGTCAGCGTGTAGGGCAGTCCCGCGGCGAGATCGTCTGCCTTGAGCCGTCCCAGCGCCGCCAGCCACTGCGCCGTGCTGGTGCTGGCGTTGAGCTCGATGCGGGCGCGCCCATGCGCCGGCAGCGTCACCGGCACACTGCTCGTCGCCCGCGCCAGCAGGGCGCCGCCGCTGCGCAGTTCCACTTCCACGGCATCCAAGGTGATGCTGCGGTCGTTGCCGTTTTCCCCCGTCAGCGTCACGGCGAAGCGCTGCTGCGCCAGCCCGAGTTCGGTGGGCACCACATGGTCGACCTTCAGCTCGGGCATCTTGAGCCTCGGCCCCAGGGCCGCGCAGGCGGCAAGTGCCAGGGCGAGCAGCATGGGCAGCAGGCGCTTCATCCGAATTCCGCCAGCAGCGTTTCCATCATCGCCAGGGCCTGGTCCCCATAGCCTCCGCCGAACATCTGGTCGTGGTTGAGTACGTGATACAGGTTGTAGAGCGTCTTGCGCGCGCGGTAGCCGGGGTCCAGGGGCCAGGCCTCGCGGTAGGCCGCGTAGAACTCGGCCGGGAAGCCACCGAAGAGTTCGGTCATGGCGAGGTCGGCCTCGCGGTCGCCGTAATAGGTGGCGGGATCGAAGATCACCGGCTCGCCTTGCGCCGCGTAGCCGTAATTGCCGCCCCACAGATCGCCGTGCAGCAGGGAGGGCGTGGGCGCGTAGCCGTCGAACAGGCCGGGCAGGCGGGCAAGCAGGTTCTCGCCTGCCGCGACCAGGCGGGGGCTGTTGCGCCCGCGCGCCAGCTCGATCTGCCGCCCCAGGCGCCGCACGCGCCAGAACTCCACCCAGTCCGCCATCCAGCCGTTGGGCTGCGGCGTGCGGCCGATGAAATTGTCCTGCGCCCAGCCATAACGGTCGGATGCCGCACGGTGCAAGGCTGCCAGGCCCTGTCCCAGCCGCACGGCGTCGCCGCGCGACTGCAGGGGCAGGTATTCCAGGACGAGGAAGGCCAGGCCGCCGCTGCTGCCGGCTGCAACCGGGCGCGGCACGCGCAGGGTGCCGGTGGCTGCGATGGCCTCCAAGGCCAGTGCCTCGGCCTTGAACAGGGCCTCGCCGCGCGCGTGGGTCTTGACGAAATAGCTTTGTTCGTCGCCTTGCAGCAGCCAGGTTTGGTTGATGGACCCACCCCCCACCGGCTGTGTGGCACGGGCGGCAAACGCCTTGCCGGTGGCGGCGGCAAGCGCAGCGCTTACCGCTTCAGGCAGGTCACCCACCCGCCGCTCTATTCAGTGCTTGGGCGGCGTGTGAAAGAACTTCGCCACACCCGGATCGCGCGAGGCGCCGGCTTCCTCCATGCGGCGCAGGTATTCCGTCCACAAGGCATCGTGATCGACGCCCAGGTGGTAGAGATAGTCCCAGGAGTAGATGCCGGAGTTGTGGCCGTCGGAGAAGGTCAGCGCCACGGCGTACTGGCCGACTGGCTCGATGTTGCTGATCTCCACGTCGCGCTTGCCGACCTGCAGCACCTCCTGCCCGGGACCGTGGCCGCGCACTTCGGCCGAGGGCGAATAGACGCGCAGCAATTCGAACGGCAGTTCGAAGCGCTTGCCGTCGTCGAAGGCGATTTCCATCTTGCGCGAGGTCTGATGGAGCTTGATTTCAGTGGGG
>JAJXXS010000166.1 GCA_021780975.1 Pseudomonadota bacterium | reverse complement strand
GGGTGTGGGCGAGACGCGCGAGGATCCTAGCTGGCCGCCGGTGTCCACGCCGGCGGCAGTGACTGCGGGAGTGGCCTACGCGCTCGCCGGCGCGACCGAGCGGGCGTGGGAAACCTTCACGGCTTCCGCAGGTCTGCCTGCGCAGTGCTTTCTCACCGGAGGCGACGCCCTCTGGCTCATGGAGCATCTGCATATAACAGCAGCCGAGCACCTGCCCGATCTGATTTTCGACGGGCTCGTGACCCTGGCAGAGGAGACGCATACATGAGGTGGCTGGTAGGCCTGCTGGTGCTGGCCAATATCCTGGTGGCGGGCTTTTTCCTGCTCTGGCGCGGAGAAGTCGGCGCGCCGCAGACGTCGGCGCTGCATGCCGGAAAAATCCACATTCTCGATTTCGGCACGCCGCCAGCCGCACCGCAGGCGCCCGCGGTGCCGGGCACGGCGCCGGCTGCCGGGGATTCCATCTGCATGGAGTGGCGCGGCCTCTCCGCGGACCAGATGGAGCAAGGGCGCAAGGCCATGCAGGCGCTTGCCTCCGAACATGTGCTGAGCGTGAAGGAAATCCCCCTGCAGCGCATGTATTGGGTCATGCTCCCCCCCTTGCCGAGTCATGACGCTGCGGTCGCCAAGCTCGCCGAACTGCGCAGCCAGGGTGTGGAGGATGCCGCCCTTGTGAACACTGCGCCGTGGGAGAATGCCATTTCCCTCGGTTTGTACGCCAGCGAGGACGCTGCCTCGCGCCGCCTGGGCGAGCTGGCGCAAAAAGGTGTGAGCGGCCTGACCAGCCAGATGCAGGCCAAGCAGGGCACGGATTATTATTTCCTCATCAAGAGCGCCAACAGCGATGTGCTGCAGCAGTTGGACGGCATCCGCCTCGCCTTTCCCACGACTTCGCTGTCGCGCGTGGCGTGCGGCAACGACGCGAACTGAGGAGAAACAGGGCCTACAGGATCAGGAAATTCGCCGCGATGCCGGCGAACACCGCGGCACCGAACCAGGTGTTGTGCAGAAAAGCCTTGAAACAGGCGGTGGGCTCGCGCCGACGGATGAGCCAGAGATGATAGAGCGCGATCAGAAAGGCGCCGCCCAGGCCCAGGTAATAGGGCCAGCCCAAGGTGAGCATCCTGCCTACCCAGGCTAGCAGCCCCAGGGTGGCTGCGTAGCACAAAGCCACTGCAGCGATATCGAGCCGTCCGAAGGTGATGGCCGCAGTCTTGATGCCGATCCTGAGATCATCCTCGCGATCGACCATGGCGTATTCGGTATCGTAGGCCACCGCCCAGAAGATGTTGGCGGCCAGCAGCAGCCAGGCTTCCCTGGGCACCGTATCCCAGACGGCCGCGTAGGTCATGGGGATGCCGAAGCCGAAGGCGATGCCCAGGTAGGCCTGCGGCAGGGCGAAAAAACGCTTGGTGTAAGGGTAGCTCCCCGCCAGAAACAAGGCCACCAGGGAGAGTTCCCACACCATCCGGTTGAGCGGCAGGATAAGCAGGAACGCCAACAGCGACAGACCTGCCGCCAGCAACAGGGCCTCACGCGCTGATATCTCGCCCGTGGCCAGCGGGCGAGTGCGGGTGCGCGCCACATGGGGGTCAAAGTTGCGGTCGGCGTAATCGTTGACGATGCAGCCGGCAGAGCGCATCAATACCACCCCGAGCACGAAAATCCACAGCACCGGCCAGATCAGCTGCCCGCGCGTCGCCAGCCATTGCGCCCACAGCGTCGGCCACAGCAGCAGCAGGGTGCCGATGGGCTTGTCCAGACGCATGAGCCGCTCATAGACCGAAAGGCGTTCGCTCAGCTTCATGGCGCCAATTCAAAGACAGTCGGCAAAAACACTTCCGTCACCCATAGCGGCGCCCCCTCGCGCACAAAGAGCGAGCGTCGCGCCCATAGCCGCGCCGGCGCACGGCCCAGGTAATGCGTAAGGCGGCGATGCAGCGGATGCGCCGGCAACAGGCAGCGAAAACTGAGGGGATGACGCGCAACTCCGCGCCGCGCAAACAGGGTTTCGCCCAAAGGTTTCGCCCCCTGGTGCCGCAACTCCCGCCAGGCGCCCCGCAGTGTCTGCACAGGCACGACGCTATGGGCGAACACAACCGGACGACCATCGCACATGAGCAGGACTTCGCGCACATAGGCCCGCGAGCTGCCATGCAATCCGGCCAACCCGGTTTCGTCAGGATGGACGGCACCGGGTGCAGTACGCAACCTGCGTACCCTGAAATCGGGACAGCGCGCCTTCAGGCGCGCGGTCAACGACCCTTCATCCGTGAGCCAGCCGCGCATGGGGCGAGGGATCGCAAAGGGGTGGGCGAGCCAAACGGGATCGGGGAGCAGCAAGCCAGGATCGACAGGACAACGAAGTTCGGCATTATCCCGGATTCCGCCCCTGCCGGGCGGAATCCGCCGAAGCCAGGATCACTGTTGCTGCTGCGCCATCATGTGAGCCAGCGGCACATAGTCCGCGGCGCTGGCCGGATCGATTTGCAGGGGGAAGCCGCTGGCCTTGAGAAATTGAGCCATGGCGGGATTTTTTGGCCCGGCAACCAGGGCGCTGGCCAGTTTGGCACGCATGTCTGGGGAAAGTTTAGGGCTGGCGGCGAATGTCCAGTGGGGTGAAGATTCGGTATCCACGATGGCGTGGACAGGCACGCCCTGCTTAACCCAGCCCTGGTACAAACGCACGGCCGTGACCCCCACATCCACCAAGCCTAGCTTGAGCGCATAGACGATGTCGTCCGGTCCGTTGAAGTACTCGATCTTGGAAAAATAGGTTTTGGGGTCGATGTGCAGTTCACGCATCTTGGCATCGGCCAGCACCCCCATCAACGACGTGCTCACCGGCATGCCCAGGCGCTTGCCCCTCATCTGGGCGGGAGTCTTGATGCCGCTTTGATCGAGCGCCACGAATGCTCCCACGATCTGGCCATGGATGTGGGCGACCGGCTGGTAGCCTCCCATCTTTTCCGCCTTGATCGTCACGTTGGGCGGCGCATAAATGAAATCGTAGCGATGCGATTTCACCCCCTGCATGAACAGCTTGGGGTTTTTGGACGCCTCCACCACCACGGGCTGGCCCAGCTGCCCGCTCAGATAGCTGGCCACGCCGCGCATTTGCAGCGCCACCATGCGCGGGTCCGTGTTGAAATTCTGCACGCCGAAGATCAGCCCCCCGGCGCTTGCCGAAACTGCCAAGAGCAGGGCCCATAGGCCCGCGATGAGAGTAAAAGCACGCATAGCCAGCACCTCCGAGATTCGTTATTGATCGTTTTACGGTATACCGCTGCGGTTCTTGATATCCCGCTGGCATAAATGGGGCAAATTTCGCGCCTTCGGCAATTGGTAGCGCACCCGGCATTTAAGAGGATTCAACCCTCTAGCCAGATCTGCCGAGTCCCCAGCCAGCGCGCGAGATGGGCGGCGGCCCGGTCTGGCGCCCGCTCCAGCAGGGCATCCGCGGCTAGGTGGGCCGCTTCGAGCAAATCGCCATCCCGCTCGGGGTCGGCAAAACGCAGAAGCGGGGCCCCAGACTGGCGCGCCCCCAGAAATTCCCCCGGCCCCCGCAGCAAGAGATCCTGGCGGGCAATTTCGAAGCCGTCGGTGCTTTCATAGATGATCTTTAGACGCGCCCGCGCCAATTCCGACAATGGCGACTGGTAGAGCAGCACGCACACCGAGCGCTTGCCCCCGCGCCCGACCCGCCCGCGCAGCTGATGCAACTGCGCCAGCCCCATGCGCTCGGCATGCTCTATGACCATGAGCGTGGCGTTGGGGACATCCACGCCCACTTCGATGACCGTGGTGGCCACCAGCAGCTGGAGTTCGCCCGCCTGGAAAGCGGCCATGACGGCATTTTTTTCCTGCGTCTTCATGCGCCCATGCACCAACCCCAAAGACAGTTCAGGCAACTGACCGCGCAGGGTCTCGTAGGTATCGAGCGCAGCCTGGAGTTCGAGCTTTTCCGACTCCTCGACCAGCGGACACACCCAATACGCCTGGCCGCCGGCACGGCATACCTCGCGCACGCGCGCCAGCACTTCGCTGCGCCGGGCGTCGGCGACCAGCCGCGTTGCCACCGGAGTGCGGCCGGGAGGCAGCGCGTCGATGACGGAGAGGTCGAGATCGGCGTAATAGCTCATGGCGAGGGTGCGCGGAATGGGCGTCGCGGACATCATGAGCAGATGCGGCTCGCCACCCTTCTGCGCCAGCGAAAGGCGCTGCGCCACCCCAAAGCGATGTTGCTCGTCCACGACCGCCAGCCCCAGGCGGGCGAAAGCCACCCCATTCTGGAACAGCGCATGGGTGCCGATGGCGAGCGCGATTTCGCCCTGTGCCAGCGCTTCCCGCACGCGCCGCTTTTCTGCGGCCGGCATGGCGGAAGCGAGCCAGCCCACCTTCAGCCCCAGAGGGGCAAGCCACTCCGCAAGCTTGCGGTAATGCTGTTCCGCCAGGATTTCGGTAGGAGCCATGAGCGCTGCCTGATAGCCCGACTCCACCGCCGCCAGGCAGGCGAGCGCTGCCACCACCGTCTTGCCGCTGCCGACATCGCCCTGCAGCAGACGGCGCATGGGATGCGGCTGTTCCAGATCCGCCGCGATTTCGCGCCATGCCCTCTCCTGCGCAGCGGTCGGCTTGAAGGGCAGGAGCGCGCGCAGGGCCCCCTCCAGGGCGCCCCCGCTGGCCAGGACCGGGGCGTCCCCGCGACGATGGCGCCCGCGCGCCTGGCGCAGGGAAAGCTGCTGGGCGAGGAGTTCATCGAATGCCAGCCGGCGAAACGCCGGATGGTTGCGCGCCTCCAGCGCCGGGGCGGGCACGTCGGGCGGAGGGCCGTG
>JAJXXS010000055.1 GCA_021780975.1 Pseudomonadota bacterium | reverse complement strand
GTTGCCCGCTATCATGTTGAGGGCCGTGCGCCAGATGGGCAGGCGCTCGGCCGAGGCCTCGTTGATGCCGCTGTAGTCCATCTGGAAAAGCGGCAAGGTGGCATCGACGCGCTCGGCGAATTTGGGCGAGTAATGGTAGGCCATGACGCCGCTCAGGCCAGCAGCGACAAGCATCACGGCGGCCAGTCCGAGCGCTTTTTTTGGACTGTGGCGAAGATACATGAACCAGTACGCCGCCAGCACGATGCCGTACATGATCCAGCCGGCGCGGCTGCCGCCCAGCAGTACCGCGCTGGTGAGCAGCACGAAGCTCAATGCCAGGAGCCAGCGCGACCAGTAGAGTCGGGCGTATTCGAGCAGGATGGGGGCGAGGATGGGCAGGAAGACGCCATAGGTGAGTCCTTTGATGAAGGGGCCAGTGACGCGGCTCGGATAGGCGTTACCCAGGAGATCGCGTCCGAACGCGACCTGGATGAGTCCATCCACCACCCAGAAAGCGATGAGGTAGGCGCAAATCTTGAAGGCGAGTCGGCGCACCTGCTCGTTCTGCAGCGCGTAGATGATGAAGAGTCCGGCGAGGTAAAGCCGCGGATAGGTCAGGACCGTGTTGAGCGCACGCGGCAATTCGACCGCATGCAGCAGGGCCAGCGTCATCGGTGCGATGAAAAGCAGGAACACGATGCTGAATATCCGCGCATTGCCTTGCCAGACGAAGGCTCTGCCCTGCCTGATCCAGAGGCCCACGGCCCACAGGGTCATGATGCCCATGGGCAACTCCGACATACGCCCGATGGGCATCAGCAGGAGCGGTCCGGCAACTAGCCACGCGCGGAATACGGGCGAGGCGGCGAGCGATTTCAGGTTCATCGTGACAAGGGCATGGATGAAAACCTGCGCATCTTACCCCGCCGGGCCGGCCGCGTCAGGGTTCGGGAATGGCGAAGACTTGGTCCCACAGCCGGATGACGGCTGCCTGCAACGCAGCGGTTTCCCCGCCATCGACGCGCGCGTAGCGATCCCCGCGCAGCTTGGCCGCATGCTGCAGACGGCGCAGATTGCGATAGGCATCGGCGGCCGCATCGGCAATGTCGGGGGCGAGCAGGACAAGCTGCCCGGCGCGTTTGAGCAGCGCGATGTTGCCCACATTGTCGAGCAGTTCCGCATGCCCGCAGGCGTGAGCCAGCACTAGGTACTGCACGGCGAACTCGACGTCCACCAGGCCGCCGGGGTCGTGCTTGAGGTCGAACAGGCCGCTGCGATTGGGGTGCCCGGCGCGCATTTTTTCGCGCATGGCCAGCACCTCCGAGCGCAGTTTCCCCATATCGCGCGGCTGGCACAGCACACGCCGGCGCAGGGCCTCGAAGCGGGCGCCGATGTCGGCATCGCCGGCGACAAAGCGCGCGCGCGTCAAGGCCTGGTGCTCCCAGGTCCAGGCGTGATGCAGCTGGTATTCCTCGAAGGCCGCCAGCGAGCTCACCAGCAGCCCGGCGGCGCCGTCCGGGCGCAGGCGCAGGTCGGTCTCGTACAGCACACCGGCCGAGGTGGCGGTGGTGAGCCAGGTGTTGAGGCGCTGGGCATAGCGCGCGTAGATTTCGCCGGCGTCGGCATGGCCATCGTCGTAGAGGAAGACCAGGTCCAGGTCGGAGGCATAGCCCAGCTCCTTGCCCCCCAGCTTGCCGTAGGCGATGACGGTGAAGCGTGGACTGGGACGGTGATGCCCCTTGAGACCGGCCCAGACCGGCGGCAGGCTTTCCTGCAGCACAGTGTCGGCCAGGGCGGCGAGATGGTCCGAGAGGCGCTCCACGCTCAGGTGGCCGGTGACGTCCTGCGCCAGCAGATGCAGGGTCTGCACCTGCTTGAAGCGGCGCAAGAGATCCATCTGCGCCTCGGTATCGTCGCCGGCCTGCGCGAGTTGGCTGCGCAACTCGGCAGCTGCCGCCTGCCAGTCGGGCTCGGCGTGTAGCTCGCGCGGATCGATCAGTTCGTCCAGCAGCACGGGCTGGCGCGTGACGAGCTGGGCAGCCCAGGGGCTGGCGGCCAGCAGGCGCGCCAAGTGGCGCAAGGCGGCGGGATACTCGGTAAGCAGCGCAAGATACGTGGACCGTCGGGCAATGGCTTCGAGGAGATCGAGCAGGCGCAGCAGGGCGTCTTCCGGCGCGGCGGTTTGGCCGGCGATTTCCAGCAGCGGCGGCAGCAGCGCGTCGAGGCGACGTCGGCTGGTTTCTGGCAAACGTTCGTAGACGCGGCTGCGGAAATTGTCGAGGCGTTCCAACAGCGCCGATTCGGCTCGATATCCGGCCTGCGCGAGCAGGGCGAGGCGCTGCTCGGCCGCGCCTGGCTGCCATAATGCAGCCAGGGGGTGCTGTGCCTGTTCGGCCTGTGGCGCGGCGAATACCTGATCGAAGTGGCGCGTGACGCGCTGGCGCTGCAGGTTCAGCGATTCCAAAAGAGCCGCGCTCGTCGGGAAATTCATCGCGCAGGCCAGCGCTTCAAGCGCTTCGGCCACCTCCGGCAGGCGCTGCGTCTGGGCGTCCTCGCGGTATTGCAGGCGGTGCTCCAGGCGACGCAGGAAGTCGTAGGCGGCGGCCAGTTCCGCCACCGCAGGTGCGGGCAGCAGCGTGAGCTTTTCCAGCAAGGCGAGGACGCCCAGGGTAGGGCGGATCTGCAGTTGCGGCAGGGTGCCGCCGCGGATCAGCTGGAACACCTGGGCGGTGAACTCGATTTCGCGGATGCCGCCCGGGCCCAGCTTGATGTCGTTCGCTTTGTCCTTGCGTGCCACCTCGGCGCGGATCTGCGCATGCAGCTCCCGCAGCGCGGCGAAGGCGTTGAAGTCGAGGTATTTGCGGAACACAAAAGGACGCACGATGGCCATCAGTTCGGCGTGGCGGCCGCCGCTGATCGGACGCGCCTTGATCCAAGCGTAGCGTTCCCAGGCGCGGCCATGCAGGGCCAGGTATTCTTCCAGCATGGCGTAGCTCATGACGGGTGGGCCGCTGTCGCCCCAGGGGCGCAGGCGCAGGTCGACGCGGAACACGTAGCCGTCGGCGTCCGGTGACGAGAGGGTGCGAGCCACACGCGGCACGAGCTTGGCGAAGAATTCGTGGTGCGACAGCGGCTCGGGGCCGGCGGTGGCGCCGTCCTCGGGGTAGAGGAATATCAGGTCGATGTCGGAGGAGACGTTGAGCTCGCGCCCGCCCAGCTTGCCCATGGCCACCGTCACCAGGTCCATGTCGCTGCCGTCGGGGTTGCGCGGGCGACCGTGGCGCGCCCCCAGGGCCTCGGTGTGGAACCGCAGCGCCGCGCTCAGCGCTGCTTCGGCCAGTGCGGAAAAGGTCTCGGTCACCTCCGCCAGCGGCGCCTGTCCGCCCAAGTCGCGGCTCGCCACGGCCAGCCAGACTTCCTGCTTGAGCCGGCGCAAGGCGCGATTGAGGGCGGCTTCGTCCGCCCAGGGCCCGGCCAGCGCGTCCTGCAGCTGCGCCGCCCGATAGGGCTGCGCAGCGAGGCGTTCCAGCTGCGCCGCGAGGTCGGGGCGGGCGTCCAGCAGACGCGTCGCGTAAGGCGAAAACGCCTGCAGCGCCGATGCGGGGGATGGGGATGTAGGCATAGCTGGCTAAAATAGCGGATGCCTCAATGCTAAACCAACGGAGACTGCAACCATGACCAGCATCATGTCGGTTCTGACCGAGACACGCGTGTTTTCCCCGCCAGCCGCCTTCCAGGCACAGGCCAACGTGGCGGGCATGGAGGCTTACCGGGCCTTGTGCGCGGAGGCGGAGCGGGATTACGCCGGCTTTTGGGCACGGCTGGCGCGGACCCACATCTCCTGGAAGAAGCCCTTCACGCAGACGCTGGATGACTCGCGCGCCCCTTTTTATCGCTGGTTCCAGGACGGGGAACTGAACGTCTCCTACAACTGCCTGGACCGTCACCTCGAGGCGGGGCGCGGCGAACGCACGGCTTTGGTGTTCGAGGCCGACGACGGCGCGGTGACGCGCGTGAGCTACCGCGAACTGCATGCCCGTGTGTGCGCCTTCGCCAATGCCCTCAAGCGGCTGCAAGTCGGCCTGGGAGACCGCGTGGTCATCTACATGCCCATGAGCATCGAGGCGGTGGTGGCGATGCAAGCGTGCGCGCGCATCGGCGCCATCCATTCCGTGGTGTTCGGCGGCTTTTCCGCCAAGAGCCTGCACGAGCGCATCGTCGATGCCGGCGCTAAGGCGGTGATCACCGCCGACGAAGGCCTGCGTGGCGGCAAGGCCGTCGCCCTCAAGGCTGCGGTGGACGAGGCCCTGGCCCTGGGCGGCTGCGATTGCGTGCGGGCCGTGGTGGTGTACCGGCGCAGCGGCGCGCCCATCGCCTGGAATGCGCCGCGCGACGTGTGGTGGCACGACGCCGTCCAGGGCCTGCCGGAGGCCTGCGAACCGGTGTGGGTGAATGCCGAGCACCCGCTCTTCATTCTCTATACCTCGGGCTCCACCGGCAAGCCCAAGGGCGTGCAGCATTCCACCGGCGGCTACCTGCTGGGAGCGATCCTGTCCATGCTCTGGGTGTTCGACGCCAAGCCCGACAGCGACGTGTACTGGTGCACCGCGGACGTGGGCTGGATCACCGGCCACACCTACGTGTGCTATGGCCCCCTGGCCCTGGGCATGACCGAGGTGATCTTCGAAGGCATCCCGACCTACCCGCACGCCGGCCGCTTCTGGGAGGTCATCGCCAAGCATAAGGTGACGACCTTCTACACAGCGCCGACCGCCATCCGTTCCCTCATCAAGCTGGGCGCCGACCTGCCCGGCAAGTTCGACCTCGCCTCGCTGCGCCTGCTCGGCACGGTGGGAGAGCCCATCAACCCGGAAGCCTGGATGTGGTACCACGAAGTGGTGGGCCAGGGCAGCTGTCCCGTGGTCGATACCTGGTGGCAGACCGAAACGGGCGCCAACATGATCGCGCCGCTGCCAGGCGCGACGCCGACCAAGCCGGGTTCCTGCACGCTGCCGCTGCCGGGCATCGACGCCGCCATCGTCGACGAGCACGGCGCGCCGGTGGAGCAGGGGCAGGGCGGCTATCTGGTGATCCGCAAGCCCTTCCCTTCGCTGCTGCGCACCTTGTGGGGCGACGACGAGCGCTTCGTCAAGACCTATTTCCCTGCCGAGATGGGCGGCAAGACCTACCTTGCCGGCGACTCCGCGCATCGCGACAACGACGGCTATTTCTGGATCATGGGCCGCATCGACGACGTGCTGAACGTGTCCGGCCATCGTCTGGGCACCATGGAAATCGAATCGGCCCTGGTCGCCCATCCGCGGGTGGCCGAGGCCGCCGTGGTCGGCAAGCCGCACGAGATCAAGGGCGAGGCGGTGATGGCCTTCGTGGTGTGCAAGGGCGAGCGCCCGCAGGGCGAGGAGGCGAAGAAACTGGCGGCCGAACTGCGCGAGTGGGTGGGCAAGGAAATCGGTCCCATCGCCAAGCCCGACGACATACGTTTTGGAGACAACCTGCCGAAGACGCGCTCGGGCAAGATCATGCGGCGTCTCCTGCGCGCCATCGCCAAGGGCGAGGAGATCACACAGGATGTTTCCACCCTGGAGAACCCGGCCATCCTCGACCAACTCAAGCAGGCGATCTAGGGGGGCGCTCACACGAATCTCGCGCCTGCGTTGCGGCGCTTGGCAACGCAAGGACTATGAGAGGCGCCGGAAAATAGCGAGACGGGATTTGATTGCGAACTTGTCATCACGATGCTGTCCTCCTGGGCCAAGTTGGGGAGCCAACCAACTGACCGGATTGGCGATGCTTGCTTCGGCCGCCCCTCTCCATGACGCTTAAGCGTCCTTCAAGTCGAGAACACTTGATGGCAATACAAATAAACACAAACAAAAAATGGTTCGCCGAGCACACTTGGGAACCGAAAATCCAAGGGGAGGATATATGGGTAACAAACCGCTCACCGTCGCGGCATGCGTTCTGCTGGCGTGGTCCAACGTCGCATCGGCCGCCGTCCCACCGCCGACCACCCTCAACTTCAGCGGCTATCAATGGAATGTCCGCTCCGGCTCTGGGGGGCCTGGACCTAACAACTGGTCGGACCAGAACGTCTACGTCGACCCCAACACCGGCTACCTGCACCTTAAACTCACCTACAGCAATGGTTCCTGGTATGCCGCCGAGCTAGTCTCCCAGCAAAACTTTGGCTTTGGCACCTACCAGTTCCAGTTGCAGGGCCAGCCGGTTCCGCTCGATCCCAATGTGGTGTTCGGCATGTTCAACTATGGGCCACCCACGCTCGGCCCGGACGGCACCAACGAAATCGATATCGAGTTTGCATCGTTCGATACGACTGGTGCGACCCCCACCCACGGCAACTGGACGGTCTGGCCGGCCGTAGCCGGAGCGCAGATGAGCCCCACGACGCAGTTCAGTACCGGGCCCACCGTTGATGCCAACACCCAGCGCTTCACCTGGAGCAGCACCCAGGTGGCGTTTCAGGCACTGTCTGGCCCCACTGATACCAACAGCGGTGAGTATGCCAACTGGACCTATGCGCCGAGCGACTATCTGGATCGCATCCCGCAGCACGCGATGCCTGTCCACATGAATCTGTGGCTGCTCGGGGGCAATGCTCCCACCAACGGCCAGAACGTTGAGGTCGTCGTCTCCAGTTTCAAGTTCACGCCACTTAGTCCTGCCCCGGAGCCCGGGTCAGCGCCCCTGATGGCCGCCGGGATTGGCATTGTGTGGATGGCCAATCGCCGTCGCAAAAAAACGAAGGGATAAGTGGTCCGCACTGCGGCGCGCTATTCGCCGCGCTCGCGGCGACGCTGCGCGAGGGCCTGGTGCATAAGCATCTCCGCTTCCAGCGCGGATTGCTTCTGCCGGTGCGCAGCGCGGCGCGCTGCACTTTTCAGCAGAAACACGTCCACCAGGCACCACAGGGTGAGTACCACGCCGGCCACAAAGGCGGCTTCGCCCGATTTCATCGACCAGACGAACAATCCCAGCATGGCCAGGCCGCTCAGATAGCGCTGCGCCAGCAGGCGGTGGATGCCGACGAAACCGAGCAGGAGCGCGAGCCAGGAATAGGTGCGCAGCTCGTGCGCATCGTGGTCGGAAAAATCGAAAAGCGATTGCAGCATGATGTCCTCAGCGGCGGGGCCGACACCCTGTTTATCGGAGGCGGTCGACAGTGCTGTAGGGACAGGCGACGAGTGGCGCGGGTTCCACCATCGTCTCTGAATGCGTGCTTAAAGCCGCGGGCGCGGCGGGACTACCAGAACTTGTACCAGGGGCGCCCGCTCATGTTGACGGGATGGTTGAGGTAGGGACTGTTGGGGTAGTTCAGCTTGAGCACGGCGTAGGCGTCGTCGCGCAGCTGCGCGATGCCCAGCTTGCCGTAGCTTTCCACCATGATGGCGAGCGCCTCCTCGCGCGCCGGAGCCTGCGGGTAATCCTCCACCGCGGCCTTGGCGCGGTTGGCGGCGGCCACATACGCCTTGCGCGTGTAATAGTACTTGGCGATGTTGACATCGCTCATCGCGAGCATGTTGACGAGGTATTTCATGCGCGCCAGGGCGTCGGGCGCATATTTGCTCTTGGGATAGCGCGTCACCAGTTCCTTGAAGGCTTCGAAGGACTCCCTGGCGGCGCGCGGGTCGCGCAGGCTGGGGTTCTGTTCAATCATCCCCCCAAACAGGCCGACCGTGCCGTTGAAGTTGGCCAAGCCCTTCAGATAGTAGGCATAATCGACGTAAGGACTGCTGGGGTGGAGGCGGATGAAACGGTCGGCCGCCGCCACGGCGGATGCCGGTTCCTCATCCTTCCAGTAGGCGTAGGCCATGTCCAGTTGCGCTTGCTCGGCATACGGGCCGTAGGGATAGCGGCCTTCGAGGGTTTCGAAATACTGGATGGCTTTCTGATAATTGCCGTCGGCCATGTTGCTCTTTGCCTCGCTGTAGAGCTTTTGCGCCGACCAGCCGGCGGTTTCGTCGGCGTTGTATTTGGGGAGCAGGCTGCAGCCATTGAGCAGCAGGCTGGCGAGGGCGGCCGCCGCAATGAAGCGCAGGCCGGAAAGTAGACGGGAGTTCAAGAGGATGTCGGAAGACGATTGGGACGACGAAGAAGATTATAAGGGAAATTCCCAGCGCGAAAGGGTTTGCACCGTGCCTGCCTCGCAGGGCGGCCAGCGCCTGGATCAGGCGCTGGCGCAGTTGATGCCGGATTTTTCGCGCAGCCGGCTGCAGAAGTGGATAGAGTCGGGCAAGGTGCAGGTCAATGGTGAGCTTTGCACGGTGAAGGACAAAGTGTGGGGCGGCGAGGTCATTCGCGTGTGGCCGGAGGCGGAACCCGGCACCACGCCCGATGCGCCGGAGGCCATTCCGCTCGACATCGTCTTCGAGGACGGCGCGCTGCTGGTCGTGAACAAGCCCGCCGGCATGGTCGTGCATCCTGGCAACGGCAACCCGCGCGGCACCCTGCTCAATGCCCTCCTGCACCACGTGCCCCAGGTCAGTGCGATTCCGCGCGCCGGCATCGTGCACCGCCTGGACAAGGACACGTCCGGCCTCATGGTGGTGGCCAAGACCCTCAAGGCACAGACCGACCTGGTGCGCCAGCTGCAGGCGCGCACGGTGAAGCGCGAGTACTACGCGCTGGTGCAGGGCGAGGTGGACCGCGCCGGCATCGTCGACGCGCCGCTGGCGCGCCACCCGCTCCATCGCACGCGCCGCGCGGTGCATCCCCTGGGCAAGCATGCCGTCACGCATTACGACGTGGTCGAGCGCTATCCCAGCGCCACCCTGCTGCGCTGCAGCCTGGAGACCGGCCGCACCCATCAGATCCGAGTGCACATGGCGCACATCGGCCATCCCCTGGTCGGCGAGAAGGTTTACAGCTCGGTACGCCGCGGCCGCGGCATGCGCTTTCCGCGCCAGGCCCTGCACGCCTTTCGCCTGGGCCTGGTGCACCCCTACAGCGGGGAGAAGATGGAATGGGAGGCGGAGATTCCCGGCGACATGGCGGGGCTGCTGGAGGTCATGCGACATGGCGGCACCTGGGGGGGATGACAAGGCGGCTCTGGCCGCCTTTCGCTCCGCGATTAAACCCATGCCGCGACGCTGACGTTAAGTTTTTGATACCCGCAACCCAAGCAATCTGATGCGTAACTGGTCGAAAACCCTCTGGCTCTGGCTGGCTTTCTGGCTAGCGCTCTGGACGGCCTTATGGCTCGGCGCCGCGCGCGCGGCCGAGGTCGAGAGCGCAATCCTGATCCAGGATTCGCCGCTTGCCGGTTTCCAGTTTCACGCCGGCAAAGCCGTATGGACGAAGCTGCGCGTGGGCGATGCCCTGGCCCTGGTGCGCGAGCCGGACAATCCCCACGACGCCCGCGCCGTGCGGGTGGACTGGCGCGGGTACAAGCTGGGTTATGTGCCACGCCGGGAAAATGCCGACGTGGCGCGCCTTCTCGATCGTGGCACCCCCCTGGCCGCGCGCATCAGCCGGCTGGCGGCAAGCCGCAATCCCTGGGAACGCGTCCGTTTCGAGGTGCTCGCTCCCGTCGCCGCGCCACGCGCCCCCTAGGCCGGCGCGCAGCGCCTCGCCCTTATAATCGGCCCATGTATCTCCTGGCCTTGGAAACTTCCAGCGAATTCTGCTCCGTTGCGCTTGCCACGGAGGAGGATTGCCTGAGCCGCGAGGCGGCGGCAGGGCAGAATCACAGCAGCCTCTTGCTGCCCATGATCGATGCGCTGCTCGCTGAGGCGGGCGTCGCGCGGGAGCAGCTTACCGGCATCGCCTTCGGCGCCGGGCCTGGCTCTTTCACAGGCGTGCGCATCGCCTGCGCCGTGGCCCAGGGCATGGGACTGGGCCTTGGTTTGCCGCTGTTCCCCGTCGCCACGCTTGAGGCGATGGCGGAATTGAGTGGGCACAACCGCGTCATCGCCGCCCTGGACGCGCGCCTGGACGAGATCTATGCGGCTGTTTACGAGCGCGGCGGCGAGGGATGGGAGTGCCTGCTGGCGCCCTGTCTGACGTCCCTGGAGGCGCTTCCCTTGCCTGAGGGCAGCGGCTGGGCCGGCCTGGGCTCCGCCTTCGCCATGCGCGACGGCGCATTGTCCCGGCGCCTGTCCGCGCATCTGTCCTGGAGCACGGCGGCAGTTCACCCAGAGGCCGAGGGGGTGGCGAGGCTTGCCCGCGTGCTGGCCAAACGCGGTGCCGGGGTGGATGCCGCGGACGCCCACCCTCTCTATCTGCGCGACAAGGTTGCCCTCACCGTCGCGGAGCGCAGCACGCAACGGCGATGAGTGCGAATCCTGACGTCGAGCGCCGCATCCGCCCCATGCTGGGCAACGATCTGGCGCAGGTGGTGCGCATCGAGCGCGCCAGCTACGAGTTTCCCTGGACGGCGGGCAATTTTCACGATTCCCTGCGCGCTGGCTACTCCACCTGGGTGGCGGAACAGGCGCGCCAAGTGATCGCCTACATGGTGCTCATGCTGGGCTACGAAGAGGGTCACGTGCTCAATCTCACCGTGGCGCCGGAGTGGCGCCGTCGCGGCATTGCCACCGAACTGCTGCAGCACGCCGTGCACACCGCCCGCTTCCATCGCGCCGAGGCGCTGTTCCTGGAAGTGCGGCCTTCCAACGCGGGCGCGCGTACGCTTTATCGGCAACTGGGGTTTGCCGAGCTTGGCGTGCGCCGTCGCTATTACCCGGCTGCCGAGGGGCGCGAAGACGCCATCGTCATGAGGCTGGGGGTGTGAGCCTGCCGCGCGCGGCGCTGCTGCGCGAGCTCGGCCTGTGGCCGCAATGGCGGCTCAAGGCGCCATCATCCGCGGCCCCGCCGCCGATGTCAGCGGGGGAAAGCCGTGCGCAGACAATCGCCCGCATGGATTGGGACGAGCTCACGCGCGCCATCCTGCAATGCGACGCCTGCCCTTTGCACCTGACACGCACCCAGGGCGTGCCGGGGGTGGGCGACCGCAATGCCGACTGGCTCATCGTCGGCGAAGCGCCGGGTGCCGAGGAAGATGCCAAGGGCGAACCCTTCGTCGGGCAGGCCGGCAAGTTGCTCGATGCCATGCTGGCCGCGATAGACCTGGCCAGAGGCAGAAACGTCTACATCGCCAACGTCCTCAAGTCGCGGCCGCCGGGCAACCGCAATCCTGCGCCTGAGGAAATAGCTGCCTGCCTGCCTTATCTGCAGCGCCAGATAGAACTCATCCAGCCCAGGATCATCTTCGCGGTGGGGCGCTTCGCCGCGCAGGCCCTGTTGGACACCGAGGAGCCCATCGGCCGGCTGCGCGGCCGCGTGCACCACTATCGCGGCATCCCGGTGGTGGTCAGCTACCACCCGGCCTATCTGTTGCGCAACCCGGCGGAAAAGGCCAAGAGTTGGGAAGACCTGTGCCTGGCGCGGCGCGTCGTGGCGCAGGGTGCCCCGGATGCCGGCGCTGGCCCATGAACGCGCCTTGCAGGGGTGTCAACTGCGAGGGTTGAAACCCGCCCATGCCGAACGATAATTGACTGAGAGTTCCCCATCCTGGGGAGATCTGGCTCGGGAGGCTGAAAATGCGCAATTGGCTGATGAGATCGCTGCTGGTGCTGCTGCTCTTGAATTTGTCCGGCTGCGGCTACAACACCCTGCAGTCGCGCGACGAACAGGTCAAGTCGTCCTGGGCCGAGGTGCTCAATCAGTATCAGCGGCGCGCCGACCTGGTGCCCAATCTGGTGAACGTGGTGAAAGGCTACGCCAGCCACGAGAAGGACGTGCTCACCCAGATCACCGCGGCGCGCGCCCAGGTGGGCCAGATCCAGGCCACCCCGGAACTGATCAATGATCCTGCGGCTTTCCAGAAATACATGGCCGCCCAGGGTCAGATGACCACGGCCCTGTCGCGCCTCATCGCGGTGTCGGAGAACTATCCCAACCTCAAGGCCGACGGCGTCTTCCGCGACCTGCAGGCGCAGCTGGAGGGCACCGAAAACCGCATCGCCGTGGCGCGCAAACGCTACATCGACGCGGTGCAGGCCTACAACGTCACGGTGCGCTCCTTCCCCAGCAACCTCACCGCCAGGCTGTTCGGCTTCAGGACCAAGCCGAGCTTCACCGTGCAGGACGAAAAGGCCATCGCCGCGCCGCCCAAGGTGGATTTCGGCGGCACTGCACCGGCCACGCATTGACGTGAGCCTGGCGCATCGTCCGCCCTGCTTGCTGGGGCTGTTGTTGCTGTTGCTGTTGCTGCGCGGCACGGCCTGGGCGGTCGTCCCCGTGCCGCCGTTGTCCGGCCGGGTCGTGGATCTGACGCATACGCTCAGCCCCGCAGCCCAGGCCCGCATCGACGCCAGCCTGGCCGATCTGGAGCGACGCAAGGGCAGCCAGATCGCCGTGCTGATCGTGCCCACCACCGACGGCGAAGACCTCGCCCAGTTCGGCATCCGCGTGGCGGAGGCCTGGAAGCTGGGGCGCAAGGGCGTGGACGACGGTGCCATCCTGTTGGTGGCCAAGAACGACCGCAGGCTGCGCATCGAAGTCGGCTACGGCCTGGAAGGCGCCATCCCAGACGCCGTCGCCAAGCGCGTGGTGAGCGACGTCATCGCGCCCTATTTCAAGCGGGGCGATTTTTCCGGCGGCATCGAAGCTGGCGTCGATCAGCTCGTCAAGCTGGTGGACGGCGAGCCGTTGCCACCCCCCGTGTCGGCGTCGAGCGCTGCCGGTATCGACGTCGGCGCGATTTTCTTCGGCGGCATCGTGCTCGGGGTGCTGGTCGGCAGGCTGCTGCGCCTCTGGCTGGGGGCGTTTGCCGGCGGCGTGCTGGCGGGGGTCGGCGCCGGTGTGGGCGTGGCGCTGCTCACGGGCGCCGCGCTCGCCGGCCTGATGGCGGGATTCTTTGTCCTGGCCGCGGTGGGCGCGGGCGTGGCGGGAGGGGGTTGGGGAGGGGGTTTCGGCGGCTGGAGCAGCGGCGGAGTTGGCGGCGGCTTCGGCCGCGGCGGTGGTGGGTTCAGCGGCGGGGGCGGCGGTTTTGGCGGCGGCGGGGCCTCCGGCTCATGGTGAGGGTCCGGCGCCTGCTGCGCCATCTGCTGTTCACGCCCTGGCGCGTGCGCGCCGCTTTCGGCCGGCCCCTGCTCAAAGACATCGAGGCCGTCATCGCCCAGGCGGAGCGCAGCCACCGCGCCGAACTGCGCTTTGCCATCGAAGGCAGCATGCCGCTCACGCAGGTCTGGCGCGGGGTCTCGGCGCGCCAACGCGCGCTGGAGGGGTACGCGCAGCTGCGCGTATGGGACACGGAGGAGAACAACGGCATCCTCATCTATGTGCAGCTGGCCGATCACGCCATAGAGATCATCGCCGACCGCGGCATCGCCGCGCGCGTCGACCCGGCCGAGTGGCGCACCATCGCGCGGCAGATGGAAGCGGCCTACCATGGCGGCGATTTTCGCGGCGGCAGCCTGGCCGGCATCGCCGCCGTGTCGGCCTTGCTGGCGCGGCATTTTCCGCCCGGCCCGGCCAATCCCGACGAGCTGCCGAACCGGCCGGTGATCGTCGCCTGACGCTCCGCCGCCGGCGGCGCCGCGAGGCGCCGGCCGCCTAGGCCTTATACTTCCCGCAACCTTTGAAGGAGACGAATGCGATGCCTCCCCACGTGTTCTGGTGGATACTGGCTGGCCTGCTGGTGGCGCTGGAGTTGACCCTGGGCACCTTCTATCTGCTGCTCTACGGCGTTGCCGCCGCGGCCGCCGGGCTGGCCGGCTGGCTGGGCCTCGGCATCGAATGGCAGCTGCTCACGGCAGCGGTCATTGCCGTGGCGGGAACGTACGCCCTGCGCCGCTGGCGCAATCCCAGCAGCGGCGGTCCGGGCCTGCAGGATCTAGACATCGGCCAGCACGTGCTGGTGGAGTCCTGGCACGATGGCCAGGGCCAGGTGCGTTATCGCGGCACCGAATGGGATGCCGAGGCGGAGAACCCGCAGGTGGATGCGGCCAAGCCGCTTTACATCCGTGCCATGCGCGGCACGGTGCTGATCGTGGGCAATTGAATCGCGTCTAGAAGGAGCGTCACATGGGTAGCGTATTGCTGGTATTGCTGATCGCCGTCATCATCCTCGTCGCCCAGGGGGTGCGCGTCGTGCCGCAGCAGCATGCCTGGGTGGTGGAGCGCCTGGGCAAGTTCCACGCCGTGCTGGGGCCGGGGCTCAACCTGGTGATCCCCTTCGTCGATCGCGTCGCCTACAAGCACGTGCTCAAGGAAATTCCCCTGGATGTGCCCAGCCAGGTGTGCATCACGCGCGACAACACCCAGCTGGCAGTGGACGGCATCCTCTACTTCCAGATCACCGAGCCGCGCCAGGCATCCTACGGCACCAGCGATTACGTCGCGGCGATCACGCAGCTGGCGCAGACCACGCTGCGCTCGGTGATCGGCCGCATGGAACTGGACAAGACCTTCGAGGAGCGCGACGACATCAATCGCCATGTGGTCGCCGTCATCAACGAGGCCTCCCTCAACTGGGGCGTGAAAGTGCTGCGCTATGAGATCAAGGATCTCACCCCGCCGACCGAGATCCTCCACGCCATGCAGCGCCAGATCACGGCCGAGCGGGAAAAGCGCGCGGTCATCGCTTCGTCCGAAGGCAAGATGCAGGAGCAGATCAACCTGGCCACGGGCGCGCGCGAGGCGGCCATCAAGGAATCCGAGGGCGAGCGGACGGCCGCCATCAACCGTGCCCAGGGCGAGGCGGAGGCCATCAAGGCAGTGGCAGACGCCACTGCGCAGGCCATCACCCGCATCGCCGAGGCCATTCAGCACCCAGGCGGCATGCAGGCGGTCAACCTGAAAGTGGCGGAGAAATACGTCGAGGCCTTCGCCGGCCTGGCGAAGGCGAACAATACGCTGATCGTGCCGAGCAACATGGCCGATCTCAGCTCCCTGATCGGCGCCGCGATGACGGTGGTGAAGGAGACGAGAGCCTGATTTGTCGCCCGCGGGCGGCCCCTCGAATACGGCTATCCCTGATGGGATAGGCTGGGGGGCGCCTCCGGGTTGCCTAGACGCATGAGGTAGGGATCGGTGGTCGACTGATCACTGAGTTGAGCGTTGACCGGCATCACGCTGCAAAGATCCGGCGTGGCGTCGGCACCGTCGCCGCTGCAAAGCGATGCGATATAGGCCGCGCGGATCTGGTAGGCGGCCTGGCCCGCAGAATGCACGTAGTAGCGCTGGGCGAGGCGGAAAGCCGCATTGCCAGCCGACACCTGATCGAGGCCGTAAAGGGCCAGGCTTTTGGTCAGGAGGGCCGCTGGATAGTGGGGGCCGAAATCCAGCGAATTGTTGAGCGATGCCAGGGCCTGGTCGTATTGCCGCAGGCTCAGCTGCGCCTCGCCCAGCGCCGTGTACGCGAAGGAGAGAAACCACTTGTTGCCCTGCGCCAACTGCTTGCCGTGCGGGCTGTTCGGGCCGGCCTGCATGGCCAGGCCGTCGCCGATCAGTTGGGCGGCCTCCTTGAAGTTGCCGGAGCGCAGCTGCCAGAAGCCGTACAGCACCTTGAAGTAGGCATTGTCGGTATCCTGCGGATCGCGTTTTTTCCAATCGGTGAGAATACGGCCGGCGATGTCCATGCGCTGGTAGCGGATGGCGGCGCCGGCATAGCTGTAGCGCACGAAATCCATGTCAGGGTGCTTGGCGTAGGCCCAGCCCCAGAGCGTCAGATCGCTCTTCCAGTGCGGCAGGTTGTCCTTCACGCTCACCAGGGCGAATGCCGTCCACGCCACGGCAAGCGTGGGTAGCGCGTAGCGCGCGGCCAGGCTGGCAGAGGGCGAGAGCCTGGGCAGGGGCAGGCGCATGAGGCCGATGACGAGGAAGACCAGTGGCAGCACCAGGAAGCGCTCATGGCCGATGTTGCCGCCTATGGTGAGCGGCAGGATGTTGAGCACCGGCAGGAGGGCGACGAGCCAGGCGACGAAGAGGATGCCGGGGCTGGAACGGCGCCACAGGGCGGCAGCGGAGGCCAGGATGGCGAGGGCCAGCGCCCCCAGTCCCGCCCAGCGGTCGGCGGCGGTCATCTGCTCCGGGCTGAAGGGGTGCATGGGATTGAGGTCGGCGAAGGGCCACAGGCTCATCTTCACGTAGAAGATCAGGGTCTGGCCGACGAAAGCGACATGGCCGACGGCGTGGTGGAAATCGGATTCCACGCCCGTGTCGTAATGCACGAAGCCGGGCATGGCGATCTTGCGGATCACCAGATAGGCGATACCGGTCAAGAGCAGCAGCGCGTACATGCCGGCGTCCCGGCGCCAGACGTGGCGCGGCAGGTCAGGCCAGGCAACGTCGCGGTCGCGGTTCGCCAACAGCACCAGGAACACCAGCAAGGGCAGGGTGGCGGCCATCTCCTTGGAGACGGCAGCGAGGAAGAAACAGAGCGACACGGTCAGTGCGCGGCGCCATCCGGAGAGCTTGAGGGCGGCGAGCAGGGCGGCGAGGGAGAAGAAGGTCACCATCAGGTCGAAGCGTCCGGCGACCCAGGTGACGGGCTCGATGAGGGCTGGATGCAGGCCGTAGAGCAGGCCGGCCAGTATTGTTTTCAACGTCGGGCGGGAGGACTCGCGCACGAAGTGATGGACGAGAGCCATGACCAGGGCGACGTTGGCGAGGTGGATGAGCAGATTGATGCCGTGGGCCCAGGCTGGGCTGGTGCCCAGAGTGAGGAACTCGGCGGCGAAGCTGGCCAGCACCAGCGGACGCATGTAGGTCGTGCCCGGCAGGATGGGTTGCCACAGGGCGTGCCAGATCAAGCCGGGTGAGCGCAGATCGGGGGTGTTGAGAAAGAGCGAATTGTCGTCCCACACGTAGCCGAAGTGGGTGGACTGCCAGAACGCAAGGCCGACGAGGGCCAGGACCAAGACGACGAGATGAGGCAGCCAGCGGGACGCTGAAGGGGAATTCATGATGGCTGGAGGGCAGGTTTCGGGAAAAGGTGCGTGGAAAATCAACGGCCAGGGATTTTACCGGTTTTCGCCCGCCAATGCTCGACCCGGATGTTCACCCTGTGGTGCAGTCACGGAACGGGGGAGAGCGAGACAGGACCTTTGCCCCAGCCGCGGCGCGGCGCCAAATCAGCCGATTTTCTGCGGCCTCCGGGAAAGGCTACGCGCGCCTTGTCAGCGCGTCTTCGGCTGCGTGGTCCTCCAGGGCGGCTAATATCGCCTCGTTGAGCAAGGCCAGTTCCTCCATCTGGCCGCTCGTCACCTCGGCGTTGGCGCCCAACTCCTGGATCCGCTGGTCCAGGGTTTCGGTGGCCTCATGAATGCGTCGCACGCTATCCAGGCGGCGCTTCAGCTGAAGGCTGCGTTCCCGCACCTGGGTGTCCATGGGCGCCATCTGCGCCTTCAGCCAGCTATGGGTTTCGCGGTTCGCTATTTCGAACGCCAGTACCACGCGACTCGCCAGAGTGTCGAAAAACTTGCTTGTGAGCCGGTGATGCTCCTGGGTGATCATCTGCAGCACGGTATTGAAGCGCTCATTGAAGACGCGCTCCAACTGCTGGATTTCGCGCCGATACTTCTCCAGGCTGAAGGCGGGGGGGCTGACCGTGGCCAAGCCGAATTCCTCGCTGAATTTGTGGTACATGGCGCTCATCATCGACTGGATTTCGGCAACCTGATGATCAGCGCGGCTCAGTCGCTCCCTTACCTCGGCAAAGAAAGTCTTCATGGCGTCCAGCAGCGTTTTGGAAAAACGGCTGGATTCCATGATCTGGCGGGTTTTGCGTACCTCTGCTCTCAGCGCCTCCATGCTCAGGCGGCTCTTGAGATCCTTGGCCTGCTCGGCGAAGATGCTGCGCAGGGCGTTGAATTGTTTGAGCCCGGCGTCAAAGCTTTTCTTGTCGGCGTTCGCCTTCACCATCATGTGGAGGATGACGTCGCGGTTCTTGCCGCGCAGTCCCTCCAATTCCTCAATCTGGTCCTGGATGTTGGCGAGGCGCGCTTCCAGCAGCTCCGTGGTTTTCACCACCATGTCCTGCAGGGTTCCCTCGGTCGCCTCACGCACCAGCTGTTGCTTGGCGGGGATGAGCTGCCCGGAAAGAGCCGCCTCTAGCGCCGGCAGACGGCTCTTCGCCAGCAAGGCGTCGTCGTGTTGCACCTTCGCGACCAGTGCCTTCTGTGCCGAGACGGGGAACACCTGGCTGGACGGGAGTTCCAGTAGCTCGGCCGTATGGCGTGCCTGGCGGGAAATTTCCGCGTTCACCTCCTCGGGGCTTTTGAGGTCGTCCCACAGGCCGTCTATCTTGTTCAGCACCACCAGGCGGCCGCGGTGGCCGCCTTGATTGGGCGCGATGTGCTGGCGCCAGATGGTGATGTCGGATTTGGTGACGCCAGTATCGGCGGCAAGGATGAAGAGCACCGCATGGGCGCTGGGCAGCAGGCTCAGCGTCAGCTCAGGTTCCGTGCCTATGGCGTTGAGGCCTGGCGTGTCCAGGATGACCAGACCCTGCTTGAGCAGGGGGTGCGGGAAATTGATCACCGCATGGCGCCAGCGCGGAATTTCCACGGTGCCGCTGCGCGTCAGCGAGCGGGCAGTTTCCTCGTCCTGCGGGTTGATGAGGCCGTATTGCGCTGCGACATCGCCGCTCACCGTCAGGGTTTCGGCGAGAGTCTGCAGCGCCCCCGCCATCTGGGCGGTGGATTCGACGTGCAACGGCAATACCGTCCAGCGTTCCGGATGCGCCTTGAAGTCGGCCACGGTGCCCGCTTCCGCGCGCGTTTCGATGGGCAGCAGGTGGATGGCGGGAGATTCGCCTTCGGTGTGCTGCAATTCCGTCGGACACATGGTGGTGCGCCCGGCAGCGGAGGGGAGCACCCTTTGCCGGTAGTCGGCGAAGAAGATGGCGTTGATGAGCTCTGATTTGCCGCGCGAAAATTCCGCCACGAAGGCGACGTTGAGGCGGTCTTCCCGGAGCTTGTCCTGCAATTGCTTCAGGCGCAGGTCCGTTTCTGCATCGCCCAGTTCCTGGTGGTTCAGCCAGTCCGCGAGGCGCATGATCTGCCGTGAAACCGCATTGCGCCAGTGGCTATAGTGCTCGAAGTCGGCTGCCAGGATAGATGAAGTCATGACGCTTGGCCTAAACAGGGGTTTTGGGGATAAACCGATTACGGAACCGATACTTGAAACTTGAGCGCCGCGTTCTGGTGCCCAGAGTCGGAGGTTCGTGGAATAGTTCCGGGACGGCTGGACTGCCATAGAAAAATGGCGATATCGCTGTCAGACGCGAAGCCACGCGCAGCGAGGCAGCATACCTCGCGAGCACGGCGCCAAAGCATGGCGGCGATATTCGACGTTTTTCCATAACGAATTTTCGACTCGGGACACTAGCTTTGGCAGCGCGGGCAATAGAAGGAAGCCCGCTGACCCTGGACGATCCGGCGGATGGGGGTCTGGCAGACCCGGCAGGGCGCGCCGGCCCGGCCGTAGACTTTCGCCTGGATCTGAAAATAGCCAAGCTCGCCATCCGCCCCCTGGTAA
>JAJXXS010000019.1 GCA_021780975.1 Pseudomonadota bacterium | reverse complement strand
TGCGCGCCTCATCTCTGCGGACACCCGCGAGAGGGATGCCGTCATCCGCTACGCCGGCGATGAATTCCTGATCCTCATGCCGCGCTGCGATCTGGCGACCGCGGAGCGGCGCGCGCAGAAGCTGTGCCAGCGGGTGGCCGCTTCTCCGCTCGTGAGTGGCGGCCGCGCCGTGAGTGTCACCCTCAGCATCGGTGTCACCAGTTGGCGCAGCGGCATCTCGCAGCCGCAGTTTTCCGAGCTGCTGGGGCGCGCCGACGAGGCCATGTACCAGGCCAAGCGTGCCGGCCGCAACCGCGTATCGGCGCTGGCGGCAACGTGAGCGACTGGTCGAGCATGGACGGCGTAAGCCAGGCGGACATGCTGCCCGCAGAGGTTGTCCGCGCGGTTCCCGGGCGGCGCGCCGCTGGCCTGCCCGGATGGCGCAGCCTGGGGCTCTACGGACGCCTCACGCTGGTCGTGCTGGCGGGCTGGACCATGCTCTTTGCCCTTGATCTGTTCATGGGCCTCTACCAGGCGAAGGCGCAGGTGCAGGATTTCCTTGCCGAGAATGCCCGCATCGAGGCGGAAACCCTGGCCCAGTCCCTGGCCGCCCCGGCAGCCCAGGGCAATGCAGCCATGATGGAGCAGCTCATGCGGCGCCGCATCGGACAGGGGGATCTGCTTTCGCTGAGTTACAGCGCCGGCGGCCACACCCTCTTTTTCAGCCGCCCAGCGGGCCCCGCGCAACGCCCGCGCTGGTTTGCCTCGCTGGTGGGCCTGCACCCGGCGACCGGGGTGGCGGGCGTGGCTGCAGGCGGGCAGGTGAGCGTGACGCTCTCCCCCATGGCGCGGGAAACACTGCTCTGGCGGGTCATTTCGCGCCGGGTGATGTTCTTCTGCTTTCTGCTCATGCTCATGGCCTATATCATGCGCCGGCTGCTGCAGAGCAATTTTCGCGGGCTCGCCTCCTTGCGCGCGGGTGCGGTTGCGTTTGACGAAGGGCGCCTGGATGCGCGGGTCACCGTGGATGGCAATGCCCCACCCGAATTGCAGGCCACTTCGGCAGCGTTCAATCATATGGCCGACAAGCTGGAAACCCTGGTTCGGGACCTAGGTCGCGAGAAGGAGCGCTGGGCAGTGACACTGGCGTCCATTGCCGATGGTGTCGTCGTGGTGGATGAAAGCGGGCGTGTTTTGTACTGCAATCCGGCCGCCACCGCGATGGCACGCATCGACGCACGGGCAGCCGAAGGCGCAGCCATGATGGATGCGTTTCCCATGCACACCGCAAATGGCCCGGTGACGGAGTTCTCCGAATTGTTCTCGTGCACTGCCACCCCCGGTGGGGGATGCAACTTTCTGCTGCAGTGCGCCGACGGCGTCCAACTGCCTATCGAGTTGAGCGCGTCGCAGTTGCTTGCAGGGGAACTGTCTGGACATGTGGTGGTGCTGCGCGACGAAAGCGAGCGCCATGCCATGCTCGAAGAACTCCGCGTCATGGCCTATACCGATCGGCTCACCGGGCTGCCCAACCGCCATGCGCTGGAGTCGCATCTGCAGAGGGCGCTGCTCAAGGCGCGCGAGGCAGGATCGTCCTACGCGTTCTGCTACCTCGACCTCGACCAGTTCAAGCTGGTGAATGACACTTGCGGGCATTCGGCCGGCGACGCGGTGCTGGAGGATATCGCGCGGCGTCTGCGTGAAACCTTGCGCCCGGCGGATTATCTGGCCCGCCTGGGGGGCGACGAATTCGGGGTGGTGCTTCCGGAAGTCAACGAGACGCAGGCGCTGGCGATCTGCGAGACGTTGATCGGTGTCGTGCGCGACCGGAAGTTCCATGTCCAGGGGCGCAATTTTCAGATCGATGCCTGTATCGGCGTGGCCTTCCTGGAGGGCGTGGAAATCGGCGCCGGCGATCTGCTGGCGCGCGCCGACAAGGCGTGTTTTGCCGCCAAGAGCCATGGCGGCGGGCGCATCGAGGTTTATCGGCGCGATCATCCCACCTATCTGCGCATCGAGCAGGAGATGGAGTGGGTGACGCGCTTTGCCGAGGCCTTCACGGAGCACCGCTTCAAACTTTACCGGCAGCCCATCGTTCCGCTCAAGGGCGATCCGGGGGGCCGGCATTACGAGATCCTGCTGCGCCTGGTGGACGGCGGTGAGCTGGTGAGCCCGGCAAGCTTCTTCCCCGCGGCCGAGCGCTATGGCCTTGCCCCCAACTTCGATCGCTGGGTCCTGCGCACGCTCTTCGCGTACCTGCGCAGCCACCCCCAGGACCACGCCCAGTACTCCGTGAACGTGTCCGGCAAGACCCTTGCCGACGAGGATTTTCTCGCCGTCGTCAGCGAATTGCTGGAGAACAGCGGGGTGGCGGGGAGCAGGCTCACGTTCGAAATCACCGAGACGGCGGCGGTCAACAATCTGCCGCTGGCACGCCGTTTCATAGAATCCCTGCGCGGGCGCGGATGCCGCTTCGCCTTGGATGACTTCGGCTGCGGCATGTCGTCCTTCAGCTACCTGCGCGAATTGCCCGTGGATTATCTGAAGATCGACGGCGCCTTCGTGCGTGGCCTGGCGGAGCCGGTCAACTACGTCATCGTCAGCGCCATCGCCAAGATTGGCCGCCAACTGGGTATCCAGACGGTGGCCGAGCAGGTGGAAAGTACGGAGGTGGTGACCCAGATGCGCCGTCTCGGGGTGGACTACGTCCAGGGTTACGCCACCGGACGCCCGCAGCCCCTGGTGGACGACGAGGCCGAAGCAGCGCAGGTTGCTCCGCCGCAGTCGGCCACCGCGTGATCTTCTCAGCCTATTTCAAATTCCCCCACCAACTGCCGCAGGCGGCTCGCCTCCTTTTCCGGACGCATGAGCTCGCGCCGGGCGCGGCCGTGGCGCAGCAGATCGGCATAGAAATCGGGATCGTACTCGGCGTGGGAGATGAGCCGCGCCAGGCGGCGTTCGTCGCCCACCGGAAAATACCCCGGATAGTCCGCGCCCAGCATGCCGATATTGCCGGGTACCTCGGAGGCAAGCACTGGTGTGCCGGCGGCCAGCGCTTCGCAGATGACGTTGGCGCCGCCCTCCATGATGGAACTCACCACCAGCAGATGGGCAGCGGAGAGTCGGCCCAGGGTGTAGGCATGGGTGCGCTCGTCCAGCCAGGTGTAGCGCTCCAGGCGACGTTCCAGATAGCGCGCGGCTTCGGCGTAGCCCTCGTCCACGGCGCGGCCTATGTGAATGATGCGCGTGCGCGCCTGTGGTGCCAGCCAGGCGCTTGCCAACGCCGTGCGAAAGGGGTCCTTCTCCTCGCGCAGGTGCCCCACCACGAGAACCTCGAAGACATCCCGTGCGGCGGGGCGGCGGGGCATGTCGGCAGCCGATTGATAGATCACGCGCGTCTTCCCGGCCAGCCGTTCCGGCAGCGCCTCGGGACCCTTGTCCTGCAGCACCACGAGGCGATGAGCGAGGTCAAGCGCCTCCTGCGCCTCCGGGCTCTCGTTGATGTCGCGGTAAAGGTCCGTGCCGGTAAGCGCGACGATCAACGGACGGCTGGGGTGACTGCGGGCGAAATCGCGGATGGCGTCGTAGCTGCGCCGCGCATGCAACGCGATCATGAGATCGCTCGCGGTGCCGTCCCACCGCTCGGCGAGGGAGATGCGGTGCCCGGCTGCGCGCAGAAATCTGCTCCAGCGCAGCGCAGTATGGGCATTGCCGTTGCGAAAGGCGCGTCCGTAGGGCGTGATGAGGGTGATGCGCATCGCGGTATAGTGGCGCAACTTTGGCTCCGAGGAAATACTCATGCCCGGCTCCGCAGGCGTCGTCACCTCGCGCGACAACCCGCACTTCAAGCGCCTGAAAAAACTCGCCGAGTCCGCGCGCGCGCGGCGCCAGTCGCGCACCACATTGCTGGATGGCCCGCACCTCATCGAGGCCTGTCTGCAGGCGGGTGGCGAAGTGCTCACGGTGGTGCGCAGCGCGCGCACGGACCCGGCCGCGGCCGAGGCTTTTGCAGCCGCTCGCCCCGATGTCCGGCAACTGGTTCTGGGCGAGGAATTGTTCGCCGCGCTCTCGCCTGTGGCCACCCCGAGCGGCGTGCTGGCCGAAGCCGCCTGGCTGTGTCCGCCGCCCGCGCACGGGGGCGTTGCCCTCGTGCTGCTGCTGGAGGACATTCAGGATCCTGGCAATCTGGGCAGCATCCTCAGAAGCGCTGCCGCCGCAGGTGCCAGCGGGGCAGTGCTGAATTCCGGATGCGCCGACCCCTGGTCGCCCAAAGCCCTGCGCGGTGGCCAGGGGGCGCAGTTTTTCCTGCCGATCGAAGAGACCGCCGACCTCGGCGCCTGGCTGACCGACAAGCCCCTGCAAACCGTCGCACTGAGCCTGCACGCTGACGCCAGCCTCTACGAACTGGATCTGGCCCAGCCCAGCGCGCTGCTGCTCGGCAATGAAGGCGCCGGCCTCAGCCTGGCACTGTTGAGCGCAGCCCGGGTGCGTGCGCGCATTCCCATGCCGGGGCGCGTGGAGTCGCTCAACGTGGGCGCAGCCGCCGCGGCGGCCCTGTTCGAAGCGGTCCGCCAGCGGGCCTGCCGCGCGGGCGGACGCGCCACTCCGTAGCGGCGCCTCGGCCTTACTGGGCGAAGAACTCCTTCACCTTCTCCATGAAGGATTTGGACTTGGGATTGTTGCGCCCCTGATTGAGGGATTCGAATTCGCGCAGCAGTTCCTTTTGCCGCTCGGACAGATTGACGGGGGTCTCCAGCACCACATGGCATAGCATGTCGCCCGGGTCGCGGCTGCGCACCCCTTTGATGCCCTTGCCGCGCAGGCGGAAGATCTTGCCGGACTGGGTTTCGGGAGGAATGCGGATGC
>JAJXXS010000352.1:2333-4849 GCA_021780975.1 Pseudomonadota bacterium | reverse complement strand
AGGGCGGCGCCGCCTAGCCAGAGATACCACCAGGTGCGGAAGAGCTTGGCGAGGCCGAACAGGAACAGCGTGGTGGGCGGAAGCTTGACCTGGGTGGAGAGCAGGAAGCCCTCGAACTTGGGCACCAGGTAAACCAGCATGACCACGACGGTGAGCAGCACGAAGGCGCTCACGATGGCTGGGTACACCATCAGGCGCTTGGCCTTGGCGGCGGCTTCGTCCTGCCATTTCAATGTGCCGGCGAGGTTCCCGAACACCAGATCGAGACGCCCGGTCTGTTCTCCTGCGCGCACGACGTTGATGAACACGGTATCGAAAATTGCCGGATGGGCGGCGAGTGCCTGGGAGAGCATCTTGCCACCCTCGAGGTCTTCCAGCAGCGCCGTGAGGATGTCGCGGAAGCCCGCGCTGTCCATGGTATCGCGCAGGTCGCGCAGCCCATCCAGCAGAGGGATGCCGGCGCGGCTGATCTGCTCCAGGTGGAAGCAGAAGGTGATGAGATCTCGCCGCGTGATGCGCTCGCCGCCGTGGTATTGGTTCTGCCGCAGGGAGCGCAGGTTGATGAGATCCAGGCCCATGCGCTTAAGACGCAGTTCCAGGTCGACCTCGTTGACGGCGGCCAGCTGGCCACGGCTCAGGCGGCCGGTTTGATCCATGGCGCGGTAGCGGAAGTACGGCATGTTCAAACCCTGCCGGTCAGATCGACCACACGCGCGACTTCGGCAAAGCTGGTGGTGCCCGCCAGCACCCGCGCCACGCCGTCGTCAGCCAGCGGTCGATAGCCGCGCGCCAGGGCGGCGGCACGGATTTCATGCAGGGCGGCATCGCGCGCCACCATTTCATCGAGGTCGCCATCCATGCGCAACAGTTCGATGAGTGCCATGCGGCCGCGGTAGCCTTTGCTGTCGCAGACGGGGCAGCCCTTGGGGCGGTACAGCGTGGGGCTGCCGGCGGCTTCCCAGCCGAGGATGCGGGCTTCGGTCTCTTCCGGCGTGTACGCTTCCTTGCAGCGCGGGCAGAGCAGGCGCACCAAGCGCTGGGCCACGACGCCGATGATGTTGCCGGCCATGATGCCGGGCTTGATGCCGATATCCAGGAGGCGGGGGAACACCCCCAGCGCCGAGTTGGTGTGCAGGGTGGTGAACACCTGGTGGCCGGTCATCGCCGCGCGGAAGGCCATCTCTGCGGTTTCCTTGTCGCGCACCTCCCCCACCAGGATGATGTCCGGATCCTGGCGCATGATGGAGCGTATGCCATTGGCGAAATCCAATTTCACCGTCTCGTTCACCGAGGTCTGGCGCATGAGGGTGACCGGATATTCCACCGGATCCTCCAGGGTCATGATGTTGACCTCTTCGCTGTTCAAATGCGCCAGCATCGAATACAGGGTCGTAGTCTTGCCGGATCCGGTGGGGCCGGTGATGATGAGTATGCCTTCGGGGCGCGCCATCATGAGCTGCAGTTCCTGGAGCGCCTGATCGGCGAAGCCCATGGTTTCCAGCGGCAGAATGGATTTCTCGCGGTCGAGGATGCGCAGCACGATGTTCTCGCCGTGGATGCCAGGCTGCGAGGAGACGCGGAAGTCGATGGGACGGCCCGACAGGGTGAGCGACATGCGGCCGTCCTGGGGCGCGCGCGTTTCGGCGATGTTCATGCCTGACAGCACTTTGAGCCGTACCGCCACGCCGGGCCAGTAGGTTTTGTGCAGGCTTCTGACCTGTTCCAGCACGCCATCGATGCGATAGCGGATGCGCAGGAAGGCGTGCTCGGGCTCGAAGTGGATGTCGGAGGCGCGCCGCTTCACCGCATCGGCGAGCAGCGCGCCCACCAGACGCACCACCGGCTGGGTGTATTCGTCGGTCTCCGGGTTGATGCTCTGATAATCCACTTCCCCGGTTTCGATCTCGCGCAGGATGCCATCGAGCGAAAGATCAAAGCCGTAGAAAAGGTCCGTGTATTCGATGAGCTGGGCTTCGCCCGCGAGCAGGGTGTCGATCTCCACCTGTTGCCCGAGGGCGGCTTTCAACTGGTCGAGCGCCACGACGTTGAACATGTCCGTGGTGGCGATGGTGAGCACCTGGCGCTCGGCGTTGTAGGCGATGGGCAGCAGGCGCTGTTTGCGGGCGAAGTCCTCGGGCACCATGGTGAGCGCCTCGGGGTCGGCGACGACCATGGAGAGGTCTATGCTCTGGCTGCCCAGCACGTGGGCGAGCTGGTCGCGCACGACGGCTTCGGTGATGAAGCCCAAGGCCACCAGCTGCCGGCCGATAGGTAGGCCGGTGGCTTTCTGCTCCTTGACGGCGATGCGCAGCTGGTCGAGCGTAATCAGGCCCTGAGCCACCAGGGACTCGCCCATGCGCAGCTTCTTGCGGCGCTCGGCCATCACTGTCCCGCCAGTTGCGCGATGCGGCTCTTCGCGGCCTGCGGGTCGAAGCGCGTGTCCGGGCCGGCGAGTTGCAGGGCCTCCCGATAATAGCGAATCGCCGCGGGATATTGCTGCAGGTGATCCAGGCTTA
>JAJXXS010000352.1:0-2233 GCA_021780975.1 Pseudomonadota bacterium | reverse complement strand
CCCGCCAGTTGCGCGATGCGGCTCTTCGCGGCCTGCGGGTCGAAGCGCGTGTCCGGGCCGGCGAGTTGCAGGGCCTCCCGATAATAGCGAATCGCCGCGGGATATTGCTGCAGGTGATCCAGGCTTACCGCCAGGTTGTAGGCGAAATCTGCATTCTCGGGCGCACGCCGACTGGCCTCGAAATAGGCGGATTCGGCATTGGCCCAGCGCTTCTGGCCGGCGTAGAAATTGCCCAGGGCATAGTAAAGGAAGGCGCTGGGGCGCTGATGGATGAGGTTCTGTAGATGCGCCTCGGCGGCCGCACTGTCGCTTGAGCCCAGGCTGTCCAGGAGGGCTGCCTGGGCGACGGCATTGTTGGGATCGTGTTGCAGGACTTTTTCGTAATACTCCGCGGCCTGCCGGGTTTGCCCGCGCAGGGAGGCAATGCTGGCGAGGCCCAGCCATGCATCCGCGCCGCCGTGTTCGGCGGTGGCGCGCTTATACAGGGCCTCCGCCTCATCAAGACGCCCCCCCTGCCAGGCAGCGTAGGCGGCATCGAGGGCGGAAGGGTTTGCGGTGACAGCCGCAGTGGCGTGGACGGCCGTGGTTGCAGCCGGGCGCTGGTCGCGTACCCTGGCATGTGCAGGGGCGCGACTTGCGGCGGGCTTGTGCCGTGCCGCTGGGGCGGGGGAGGCAAGGGTGGGCGCAGAAGCCGCGACGGTTGCGCGCATGGCTTGCGGCGCAGGAGCGGGGGGCGCGGAGCTGGCCGGCTGGGCAGCGGGCGGCACCGTGCGCACCGGCGGCGTGGCGGCGGCGAAACCCGTCGGGTGCAAGGCGCGGTAAACGTACACCCCATAGGCCAGGGCGACCAGCAGGGCGATGAGGGCGGTGGCCGGTACCAGTCCAAGGCGCGGCAGGGTCAGGCCCAGATGCGAATCCGCAGCTCCCTGCGGCTCGCCCGGCTCCGCCCACTGGGGACGCGGTTTGGGCGTTGCCAGGGTCAAGGGCTCGAGGTCGAGATCAGTAGGATCAGCCGTAGCCGCTCCGCTTTTTTCCGCCTGCTTGAGCGCTTTCAGGAGCAGGCTCATGGCGTCGGGGCTGCTGGCAGCAGACGGCGGAAGCGTGCCAGGTCGGCGCTTTCCACCGAGGGTTCGGTGATGGCGGTGGGGCGCAGGAAAATCACCAACTCGGTTTGCGTGTCGGCGCGTTCGTGCTCGCCGAACAGCGCACCGACGCCGGAGGGACGCGAGAGCACCGGGAGGCCGTCGCGCGCCTGGCTGGTGTCATCCTGGATGAGGCCTCCCAGCACCACGGTCTGGCCGCTTCTGACCTGCAGCATGGATTCCATCTCACGTGCCTGGATGACGGGGATCTGGCTCTGGATGTGGTCTTGCGCCAGGGTCGGATTGGGGTCGTTGACGTAGCTGACCACGCGGGTGATGGTCGGGCGCACGGTGAGCGTGATGACGCCATTTTCGTTGATCTGCGGCGTGACGCTCATCACCACGCCTACGGGTACGGTGTGCGGCGTTGTGGTGAAGGTGGCGGTCGTACCGACGTTCACGGTGCTGGTGGTCGTGCCCTGGATGGTGAAATACACGAGATTGTCCACCACCTTGAGCAGCGCCGTCTGGTTGTTGAGCGCCATCAGCTTGGGGCTGGAAAGCACTTTGGTCTTGCCGTAGGACTCGAGCAGGCCCAGCAGCGCCTGAAAATTCCAGTTCTTGTTGGTGTAGCTGATGGTGGCGAACGGCGTCAGCGTATTGGCGAGCGCGCTGGTGGCGTTGGCGGCGGTGTTGACCGCCCAGCCGTTCAGGCCCTGCACCAGGCTGTTCCAGTTGATGCCTGCGCGGTACTGGTTCTTGAGGCTGACCTCGACGATCGTGGCTTCGATGAGTACCTGGCGCTGCACGGCGGCGCTGACTTGGTCGAGATACTGCTGCACCAGATGCTGCTCTTTCTGCGTGCCCAGAACGGTCACCGTGCCGGCCATCGGGTTGACCACCACGTCATCCTTGCCGACCAGGCTGGTGGCCCCGTTCTTGAAGGCGGTGTCGAACAGCTTGTCTGCCCCCGCGCCCGCCTTGCTTACCGCCTCGGCTTGCGCGACGCGCTGGGACTGCAAGCTTCTTTCCGCTTCGGCACGCGCCTTGCGCTGCTCGACCGTTTCGCGCGCGGCGCGGCTGGCGGCGAGTATGTCGCGGATGTTCTTGGTGAGTATGGTCCAGAAATCGTCGTCCGTCGTACTCGTGAC
>JAJXXS010000086.1 GCA_021780975.1 Pseudomonadota bacterium | reverse complement strand
CCAATGCCATCGTTTTTGCCGGCGAAGGCCGCACCCTGGGGGTGGGTGCGGGACAGATGAGCCGCGTGGATTCCACGCGCATCGCCGTGATCAAGGCGGGCAACGCAGGGCTTGATCTGGCAGGGTGTGCGGTCGCTTCCGATGCTTTCTTCCCGTTCCGCGACGGCGTCGACGTGCTGGCGCAGGCCGGGGCGCGGGCGGTCATTCAGCCCGGGGGCAGCGTGAAGGACCAGGAGGTGATCGCGGCGGCGGACGAGCACGGCATCGCCATGGTGTTCACCGGCCATCGGCACTTCAGGCACTAGGGCGTGCGGCACGGCCTGGGTTAAAGTTTGCGTTTTGCAGCCCCGTGCGAGGCTGCCTGTAAACTGCCTACTCACATTTACTGCGAATGAATCATGAAGCTCTTGGTCATCGGCTCGGGCGGGCGTGAGCACGCCCTGGCCTGGAAACTGGCGCGCGCGCCGCGCGTCTCCCAGGTGTTCGTTGCGCCCGGCAACGGCGGCACCATGGCGGAGGATGGCGTGAAGAATCTGCCCGTTACGGAGATCGGAACACTGGTGGAGTTCGCCCGCCGCGAGGACATCGCCCTGACCGTGGTCGGGCCGGAGGCGCCACTTTCCGAGGGCGTGGTCGATGCGTTCCGCAAGGCCGG
The DNA here is from genome assembly GCA_021780975.1 of Pseudomonadota bacterium. Lineage (GTDB taxonomy): Bacteria > Pseudomonadota > Gammaproteobacteria > Burkholderiales > Thiobacillaceae > JAJXXS01. The sequence goes on along the minus strand of JAJXXS010000086.1, from coordinate 4,294 downwards.
CTTGCGCATCTTCGGCCCTGACAGGGCTGCCGCGCAACTGGAATCATCCAAGGATTTTGCCAAGCAGTTCATGGTGCGCCATGGCATTCCTACCGCGCGCTATCAGACCTTCACCGATGCGACGGCGGCACATGCGTACCTCGATGCCGAAGGGGCGCCCATCGTCATCAAGGCCGATGGGCTGGCGGCCGGCAAGGGCGTGGTCGTGGCGCAAACCCTCGCGGAAGCCCACGCCGCGGTGGAGGCCATGCTGGCGGACAATGCCATGGGGCAGGCAGGGGCGCGCGTGGTGATAGAGGAGTGCCTGCAGGGGGAAGAAGCCAGCTTCATCGTCATGGCAGACGGCAGTCATGTGCTGCCGCTGGCCTCCAGTCAGGATCACAAGCGCCTGCTCGACGATGATGCTGGCCCCAATACGGGGGGCATGGGAGCCTATTCTCCCGCGCCGGTGGTCACGCCCGAATTGCACGCCCGCATCATGCGGGAGATCATCCAGCCCACGGTCGCAGGCATGGCCAAAGACGGGTTGCCTTACACCGGTTTTCTCTACGCGGGAGTGATGGTGGATGGCGCCGGCAATCCCAAGGTACTGGAGTTCAACTGCCGCCTGGGCGACCCCGAAGCGCAGCCTCTGCTCATGCGCCTCAAGTCCGACTTGACGGAGTTGGTCGAGGCCGCCCTGGACGCGCGCCTCGACCAAGTCGAGGCGCAATGGGATAGGCGCGTGGCGCTCGCGGTGGTGCTGGCAGCCGGGGGCTACCCGGAAAGCCCGCGCAAGGGCGACGAAATCACCGGCTTGCCGGCGCCACAGGAAGATGCTCATGTGTTTCATGCGGCCACGCGGCGCGAGGATGGCAGGCTCTACACTGCCGGGGGCCGCGTGCTGGCAGTGACCGCCCTGGGGGACAGCGTGCGGATGGCGCAGAAGCGCGCCTATGAACTTGTGCAGGGCATCCATTTTGCCGGTATGCAATATCGTCACGACATCGGCTGGCGCGCGCTCAAGCGTCCCTCCTGAACGCCGCTTCCTGCCATGCAGCGCTATCCGTTGACGGCGGCACAAGCCCGCGTTCTCAAACTCCACCTGCGTGCCGGTGGAGTCGTCGCCTACCCGACGGAATCCTGCTATGGCCTGGGCTGCGATCCGCGCAACCTCCGCGCGGTGGAAAAATTGCTCAGGCTCAAGCGGCGCGCGCGCAGCAAGGGCCTCATCCTGGTGGCGGACGAATTCGCACGCTTCAAACCGTATGTGCTGCCCATTCCGCCGGACGCGCAGCCCCGCCTGCTAGCAGTGTGGCCGGGTCCGCACACCTGGCTCCTGCCCGCGCGGCATTGGCCCTGGCTCACGGGGCGGCATGCCACTCTGGCGGTGCGGGTGACGGCGCATCCGCAGGCGGCAGGACTTTGTCGGCAACTGGGCATGGCGCTTGTCTCCACCAGCGCCAATCGCAGCGGCGCCAGGCCGGCAACATCCGCTCGGCAGGTACGGGCCATCTTCGGGCAGAATGTCGCGGTGGTGGAGGGGCGTGTCGGCACGCGTAAGCGGCCTTCCACAGTGATGGATTTTGCCAGCGGAAAAATATTGCGAGCCTGATGAGCGTCAACGTCGAAGCCGTCAAAACCTATTTCCTGCAGTTGCAGGAGCTCATCGTGGAGCGCATGGAGGGCCTTGATGGCCACCGGTTCCTCAGCGATCAGTGGACGCGCCCCGAAGGCGGTGGCGGCATATCCAGACTGGTGGAGGAGGGCGGCCTGCTGGAGCGGGGCGGAGTGAATTTCTCCCATGTCGAAGGGACGCGCTTGCCCCCTTCCGCCACTGCGCACCGGGCGGAACTCGCCGGCAAGGCCTGGCAGGCCATGGGGGTGTCCCTGGTGTTCCATCCACGCAACCCCCACGTACCCACCGTGCATATGAACGTGCGTTTTTTCATCGCCGGGCATGGGAGCGAGACGCCGATCTGGTGGTTCGGCGGCGGCATGGATCTCACGCCCTATTATGGTTATGCGGAGGATGCCGTGCATTTTCACGCCACCTGCAGGAAGGCGCTCGAACCTTTCGGCGCGGCGTACTACCCGCGTTTCAAAAGCTGGTGCGATGAATATTTTTTCATCAAGCACCGCAATGAGCCGCGCGGGGTGGGCGGGATTTTCTTCGACGACTTCAATGACGCCGACGCGGGGGGGCATTTCCGGGGCATCGGTCCGGAGGGAAATTTCGCGCATTGCTTTGGCCTCGTGCAGGCGGTCGGGGATCACTTCCTGCCGGCTTATGTGCCCATCGTACAGCGTCGCCAGGGCCTGGCCTACGGCGAGCGGGAGCGCGATTTCCAGGCCTATCGCCGCGGGCGCTATGTGGAATTCAACCTGGTGTACGACCGCGGCACCCTGTTTGGCCTGCAGTCGGGCGGCCGCACCGAGTCCATCCTCATGTCCATGCCCCCGGTGGTCAAGTGGCGCTACGACTGGCATCCCGAACCGGGAACGGCGGAGGCCGGTCTTTATGCCGACTTCCTGACGCCGCGGGACTGGGTGTGAGCCACTGGCGCAAACTGCCCAGGCACCTGCTGGTCCTGCTGGGGGTGTTGACCCTGCTCGCGGTACTGGTCGGCCTGATGGCATGGGAGTTTCTCACCTCGGACCTGCAGGCGCGCTATTTCAGCAGCGTCGCGGCGAAGATGACCTACGTCGTGCAGCCGGGGCCCTCCAAGCGCATCTGGTTCCCCAGCCCGGGCGGGCCCTACGACGTGCGCATGGGCTACAGCCGGCTGCCCGATTTCTCCAGGCGCCTGGAGGCAAACGGCTGGCAGATTGCGCGCCAGGCGAAGATCAGCGAGGAGATGCTGCGCGCCGACCGGCTGGGCCTCTACCCGCCGTATGGCGAGAAGGATCAGGCAGGGCTGGCGCTGCTCGGGGAAAACGGTGCGGTGATGTTCGCCAGCGCTTATCCCCAACGCGTCTACCGCCATTTCGAGGACATCCCGCCGCTGCTGACGCAAAGCCTGCTATTCATCGAGAATCGTGAGCTGCTCAACGCCAATTTCCCGCACCGCAACCCCGCGGTGGAATGGGACCGCCTGGCGCAGGCGCTGCTGGACAAGCTGGCCCAACTGGTGAATCCCGCGCGCAACGTGCCCGGCGGCAGCACGCTTCCCACGCAGATCGAGAAATACCGCCATGCCCCGGAAGGGCTGACGCTTTCCATGTCGGACAAGCTGCGCCAGATGCTGTCCGCCAGTTTGCGCGCCTATAGGGACGGCAAGAACACGCTGCCGACGCGTAAGCGCATCGTCAAGGATTATCTCAACACCGTGCCGCTCGCTGCGGTGCCGGGATTCGGCGAAGTGAACGGTGTCGGCGATGGCCTGTGGGCCTGGTACGGCCTGCGCTTCCGCGAGGTGAACGCGGCGCTGATGCGCAAACATCCTGATGTCGCGACCGCCTCCGCCCTCAAGCATGCGCTCAGCCTGCTCGTGGCGGAACGCAAACCATCCTATTACCTGGTCAAGAATCGCCAGGCGCTGAACGATTACACCAACACCTATCTCGATCTGCTGGCCAGCGCCGGTGTGATTTCCCCCCACCTGCGCGACATGGCGCGCAGGGTCAGTCTGCGCTCCCCTGCGCATCGCCAGGAGCCGGCGCCGCCCCCCTATGTGGAGCAGAAGATCAACGGCGCGCTCAGGGTGCGTCTGGCAGGGCTGCTGGGCCTGTCCAATCTCTACGACCTGGATCGTCTCGACCTTACGGCCCAAAGCACCCTGAATGTTCCCGCGCAGGCCCTCGTAACGCGCTATCTGCTGAGCCTGTCCGATCCCAAGGTGGTCGCGGCGCAGGGCATGTATGGTTTTCGCCTGCTGCGGCCGGACAATGATCTCAAAGCTATCGTCTACAGCTTCACGCTGTATGAGAAAGGTCCCCAGGGCGTTCTCCTGCGCGTGCAGGCGGACAACCTGAACCAGCCCTTCGATCTCAACCAGCAGGCGCGCCTCGATCTGGGTTCCACGGGGAAATTCCGCACCCTCATCACCTATCTTGAAATCATCAGCCGGCTGCGCGAGCGTGATCTCAAGCTAGACCGCGCAGCCCTCCAACGTCTGGCCAACCCCAAAAATCCGGATGTGCTCGGGCGCTGGATGGCCGATTATCTGGGGCGCGGTCAGGACAGATCTCTGCCGGCGGTGCTCAATGCGGCCATGGCGCGCCAGTATTCCGCCGCCCCGGAGCCTTTCTATACGGGCGGGGGCGTGCACACCTTCATCAACTTCGACAAGGCGGACAACACCCGCCACATGGA
>JAJXXS010000068.1 GCA_021780975.1 Pseudomonadota bacterium | reverse complement strand
ACGTCGCCCAGGCCACCAAGAACGATCAGCGCGTAACCCCGCTGGGTGCGTTTCTTCGCAGGACATCACTGGATGAGCTGCCCCAGTTCATCAACGTGCTGCAGGGCCGCATGAGCATCGTCGGCCCGCGCCCCCACGCCATCGCCCACAACGAGATGTACCGCAAGCTCATCACCGGCTACATGTGGCGTCACAAGGTCAAACCCGGCATCACCGGCTGGGCCCAGGTGAATGGCTACCGCGGGGAAACCGACTCCCTCGACAAGATGGAAGGCCGCGTGCTGTACGACATCGACTATCTCAAGAACTGGTCCCTGGGCCTCGACTTCGCCATCATCCTGCGCACCATCAAGCTGGTCTTGAAAGACAGCCAGGCCTATTGAATCCGCAATGGCGGCCAGCGCGGGCCGCCCCCTGGAGTCAAATGATGGTAACGTAGGGTTCATCATGTGACCTCCCGCGCGAGGATAGTCGCATACATAGGACGATGCCCTACCCCAAACCCTACGCCGAACTGCTCGATCTGGCTGATGCAGATTTCCGCACTCTCGATCGCTACCGCGCCGTCCTCGCACGCGATGCCGAGGCGCTGGCGCAGGGGTTTTACCACTACCTCCTGAGCCACCCCGCCACCGCCGCGGTCTTCCGGAATTTCTCCCCCGGGCAGCTCGACGAACTCTCGCGCAAGCAGGCCCAGCACGCGCGCGACCTCCTCGCCAGCCGCCTGAGCGACGAGTGGATCGCGGCCATGGCCAAGATCGGCGCCCTGCATTATCGGCTCGGGGTGGAATCTGCCTGGATCGCGGGCGCCTATATCCTCTACTGGAACCACTGGGAACTCGCCATCGCAACGCCCGAGGTTGCAGCCGAAGATCGCCAGCCCCTGCGCAGCATCGTTTTCCGTCTCATCATCGGCGACCTCATGGCGCAACTGGATGGCTATGCCAGCGCGTCGCGTCAGACGGACAGCGAGCGCCTCGCCATCTTCGACGTGCTGCTGCAGGCGCTCTCCAGCCGCGACGCGGCCGAGGATTTGACGGGCGACAGCATCCTGCACGGCATCTGCAATCATCTGGTGGCAAAAAGCCGCATCGTGCATTGGGCCGGCTATCTGGTGCGCGGAGGGTTTGACGAAGTCCTCACGCCGCGCTGCCTGGCCGGCAAGGCGCCGGCCCTGGAACGCGTCGAAAGAGCGCCTGCAGACCCCTGCTGGCAGGCCATAGCACGCAAGGCGCCGGTCATCGCGGCCACCGACGCGGCCGATGCCGTACCCTGGGTCCGCGCCCTGCGCGGCAGCGTCAAGGAAATCGCCTGCATCCCCTTTGGCGGCGACGAGATGCCCGCGGTCGGCATCATCGGTGCGCGCGAGAGCGGCTATTTTCAGCGCGTCGGCGCCGTATATTTTCTCGCCTTCGCCCATATCGGCGATCTCGTCCTGCGCATCCGCGCCCAGGCCCTGCGCGACCCACTCACCGGCCTGCCCAACCGCCAGCTCTTCTTCGAACGCCTGCAGCACGACCGCGCGCAGAGCGTGCGCCGCGAACGCCTGCTGGGCGTGGGCATCTTCGATCTCGACGGCTTCAAGCAGGTCAACGACCGCCTGGGCCATGGCGCCGGCGATCTTCTTCTGCAGGAAGCCGCCAAGCGGGTCCAAAGCCTGCTGCGCATCGGCGACACCCTGGCGCGGCTGGGCGGGGACGAATTCGGGCTGCTGTTGTCAGACGTGGAAAAACTGGACGACCTGGAAGCCGTGTGCGAGCGCGTCCTTGACGAGTTGCGCAGGCCCTTCCAGATCGATACCGAGGTCGCCACCGTGTCCGCCAGCCTGGGGCTCACTATCTACCCGCTCGACGATGGCGACGCCGAAGATTTGCTGCACCACGCCGACCTTGCGCTCTATGCCGCCAAGGAGCAGGGCAAGGACCAGTACCAGACGCACACCCGCGCCATGGACGCGCGCATCAGCCGCCAGATCGCGCAGCGCGAACAGCTCGCGCAGGCATTTCAGGAAGGGCGGCTGCTGGTGCACTACCAGCCCATCGTCGCCACCGCGCAGGGCGCCGAGTCCTGTCCCGTCATCGGCGTCGAAGCGCTGCTGCGCCTGGACGATGGCCAGGGCGGCATCCTGCCCCCGGGCGAGTTCGCCGACAGCCTGGGCCACCCGCGCCTGGCGCGCCTGATCGGCCGCCATGTGCTGGACACCGCCCTTGCCCAGGGCGAACAGTGGCACGCCCAGAGCCTGCCTCTGCGCGTGGCGGTCAACATCAGCGCCCGCCATCTGCTGGACCTGCGCTTTGTCGCCGACCTGGAAGAAGCTCTCCTGCGCCACCCCGGCATCGCCGCCGAATTCGTGGAAATCGAAGTCACCGAAAGCGCGCCGCTGGCCGATTTCGAAACCGCGCGCCTCACCCTGGAACATTGCCAAGCGCTGGGCGTGCGCACGGCGCTGGATGATTTTGGCACCGGCAGCGCGTCGCTCACCTACCTGCAGAAGCTGCCCGCGCACACCATCAAGGTCGACCAGAGCTTTGTGCGCGACATCGTCAACGACCCCCACGACCTCGCCATCGTCTCCGGCATCATCACCACCGCGCGCATGCTGGGGCTGGAGGTCATCGCCGAGGGCGTGGAAACACCGCGCCACGCGCAACTCCTGGAGGAGCTTTCCTGCCATGCCCTGCAGGGTTATCTGATCGCCAAGCCCATGGCGGCGGCGGATATCGCATCCTGGATCACGCAGTACCGCCTCGAAAAACCGGCCGCCAGCGCCGCACCGCTGGACGAAAAGTCCCAGATCCTCACCGGCCACTATCACCGCGTACAGCAGTTCATCGCCGCCCTGAAAGGCAGCGAGCCCTTCCCCGACAACGTGCTCGAAGCCGATGCCGAGCAGAAGTGCCATCTGGGCATGTGGCTGCACGGGGAAGGCATGGCCAGGTTCGGTCACGACGCGGCGTACCCCATCATCGAGGCGCGCCACAACAGGCTGCACCAGTTGTCGCGCGCAGCCAAGGCCGCGCTGGATGCGGGACAGATCGATTTGGCGCTGGCCAAGGCGCAAACCCTGGAAGTGGAGAACGCCGCCCTGCTGGCGGAAATCAGGGCACTGGCCGACCCCGTAAAGAATTCGCCTTAAACGCAAGATGCCGTGCGCCTTGACGGCAAAAAAAGCGCGCCGAGTCGGGACCAGCCCTCCTCGCCCAACCGTCGGATTTTTTTACAGTTCCGCGCCCCGATGCCGTCAAGCTTTCCGCAGGATGTCCGCAAGCTCGACAGGCTTCCTGGACTAAAAGCCCGATCAAAAACTGTCGGTTTTTTTTACACTTTTCGGGCTTTCCGCCGTGAAAACATTGGACGAAACATATAAATTATTGATTTTAAATTGCTTGTATAATTCTTGCGTCCTCTAGCACCGACGCACGGAGGCATCCGGCCAAGCATTCGCAGAAATGCGCGGAGCACACATTTTTTGGAGACGACACTGATGTTCAAGCAGACAGCAATACTGACGGCCATGCTCGGCCTGTTGGCAGCGGCACCGGCCCAGGCCGCCATGGTCACCCTGAGCGGCAGCACGGTGAACTACACCTTCGACGACAGCCAGTTGGGGCTGTTCGGCACACCCGCGATTTCCGGCAACACCCTCTCCTTCACCCCGAACGCCTTCAAGGCCAAATCCGCCAATGGGGAGGGCTATACGCTCACCGACAGCACCATCAATGTAATTGCCAGCCTCAAACCTGGCTATGTCTTCAGCAAGGCCAGTCTAAATGAAGGCGGCGACTACCTCCTACTTGGTATGGGCAGTGGGGCGGATGTCACAGGGCAACTGCGCGTTTTCGATCCCGCGCAGCCATTGGGCATGCATTATTTCGACAGTATTACCCCCGCCGCGCCGCTGACCGCGACGGGCCTGCCCACTCATAATTGGAAGGCCAGCGGCGGCTTCAATCTTGGCGCCCTGCCCACCTTCAAATCCAGTTCCGCTCTCAATGTCACCATCGAGAACTTGTTGCTGGCCGACACGGTCAGCAACAACAGCTTGGCTTTTGTGCAGAAAAAGTTTGTCGGCCTGGATATCGTCACGGCCCCCGTTCCCGAGGTCAAAGACTGGGCGCTCATGCTCGCCGGCCTAGGACTGATCGGCCTGCAGATGCGCCGCCGCACGCGCGCCGACGGCAAGCACATCCAGTCCGGCGCCTGATTCCATCTGTCGGCTGGCAGCAGCCAAAAAGCGGCGAACTCACCTCGCCGCTTTTTTCTGGCCTGCGATTTGCTCACCATTTCGGCAATGCCCCTGCCGCAATTTCATCTGTTCTTTATTGTGCGGGAGGGCAGGCAGTGTATTATTTGGCCTGCCTCAAGCAGGCAATCCAGGTCCGGTCTGCACGGCGGCCTTGGAGGAGACCACACAACTACTAGATTGACGGCAAGCCAATGACCCACCGTATTTACGTATATTTTGTTTTTCTTCTATCCTTCCTCGTCGCCCTGCCTGCCCAAGCGGATGAAAAAGACTACAAGCTCGGCAGCGGCGACACGGTCCACATCACGGTCTACGACCATCCCGAAATGACGCTGGACGCCCGCGTCGGCGGCACCGGCCTCATCAATTACCCCTTCATTGGCGCAGTCAAGATCGGCGGCATGACCGTGCGCGAGGCGGAAGACATCATCGCCAAGAAGTTGAGCAGCGGCGGCTATCTCAAGCAGCCGGACGTCAACGTCATCGTCACCCAGTACCTCGGCACCCAGGTCGATGTGCTGGGCCAGGTCAACCGCCCGGGCATGTTCCCGCTGCAGCGCACCACCACTCTGTCCGACGCGCTTGCCCTGGCAGGCGGCGTCACCCAGTTGGGAGCCAACCACATCATCCTGTTGCGCAAGGAAGGTGGCAAGACGGTGCACGAGACCATAGATCTGCACAAGCTGTACGAGGACGGCGACGTGGT
>JAJXXS010000365.1 GCA_021780975.1 Pseudomonadota bacterium | reverse complement strand
TCTGCGAAGGAGCAGGCAGCTGCCCTAGCGCCTGGATCTGCAGCAGCAGGGTTTGTTCGCTGTCTTCGTCAGGCAACACTGCCTGGCGCTCTGATTCAACCGTCATTGTCCTCGGACACCCTTGGTAGCGGCCACACCCTGCCTCTGCACACACGACGTTCACCCCCGGGAGCATCGCCGTGTCCGGCTGCACTGCCTGGGGGGCGACACCGCCTCCTATAAAGCTTTTTTCTGTGATTTTGGGGACAGATGTTTCCGTCCGCTTGTTGTCCCCACGACCGCGGCAGGCATGCTGAAACCCTGCGTATGAAGGCGCTTACGGCAATTCCTGGCAGTTCTTGAGCCGCACCCGCGGCAGGAACGCCATCCCGGGTCGTTCGCGCCACTTCCCAGGATCCACGCCGCTCCACCGCCCCGCTCACTTCCCTTGCCCCAGGCAGCGCCTACGGACCGGCGGTCGACTGGAATTCGACTGGGCGAAAGGTTCGACCAGCAATCCAACCCGGTGCCCTGATCGCCAATTTCACCCACGAACGCTATGGGCAATTCTGTCGGTATCACCTTGAACGACTACTGTGTTTTTAATCGCAGTCCATTTTCCATCGGCGAAAAAAACACTTCCCACCTCGAGCACCAATCGCGGACAAGGCCACCGCCGGGCCCCGTCGCACTAAAGGCTGTAAGCTCTTCCTCGACGTACGACTGCTTCGTGATACTGGTAGGGCGGCGCCCCGATCCGTGCGGGGAGTTCCTTCGTGCCGGCCCACCGCGGTGCAGTAAGATCATGCGGACGGCGGCGGCATGGTGCGCGCCGCGCAGGATATTCGCTTCCGCGAAGGAGACCCGGCATGCGCTCAGTTTTTCTCTTGTTGCTCGGCGCCCTGCTGCTCGCGGGTGCGGGGCCGGACGGCGCGCCGGCGCGTGCCCAGGGCATGCCGGTCCAGGCGCTCGACAGCACAGCAGGCGGGGAGCAGCGGGCGGCATTGCGCTCCGCGCGGCCGGTGACGGCCCGGCATGCGATGGTGGTGACGGCCCAGCATTACGCCTCGGAGGTCGGCCTCAGGATCCTCAGGCAGGGAGGCAATGCCGTCGATGCCGCGGTGGCGATAGGCTACGCCCTCGCGGTGGTGGAGCCGTGCTGCGGCAACCTCGGCGGCGGCGGCTTCATGGTGATCCACCTCGCCAGCGGCAGGAACCTGTTCCTCGACTTCCGCGAGAAGGCGCCGCTCGCCGCCACGCCCACCATGTTCCAGGACGCGCAGGGCAACGTAGCGGCCGGGCGCAGCACCCAAACCTATCTTGCCGTGGGCGTGCCCGGCACGGTGCTGGGCCTCGACACGGCGCTAAAGCAATATGGAACCATGAGCCTCAAGCAGGTGATCGCGCCGGCCATTGCGCTGGCGGAGCACGGCTATGTGCTGCAGCAGGGCGATGTGAATGTCCTCGACACCCGCATCCAGGACTTCGCCGAGCACCCCAATGTCGCCGGGATTTTTCTCAACCACGGCAAGCCCTGGCAGGTGGGCGACGTCCTCAAGCAGCCCGAGTTGGCCCGCACGCTCAAACTGATCGCCAAGGGCGGCGCAAAGGCGTTCTACCAGGGACCGATCGCCCAGGCGCTGGTCGCCGCCAGCGAGAAGCATGGCGGCCTGCTGACGCCGAAGGACCTGGCCGACTACAGCGTGGCCTGGGCGAAGCCGGTGGAATGCGAGTACCGTGGCTACACAGTGGTTTCCGACCCCCCGCCCAGTTCGGGCGGCACCACCATTTGCGAGATCCTGCAGATCATCAAGCCCTACCCCTTCAGCCGCTGGGGCTACGCCGCGGTGCAAACGACGCACTACCTGGCGGAAGCTGAACGCCACGCCTTCGCCGACCGCAACAGCGCGCTGGGCGATCCAGCATTCGTGAACAACCCGGTCGCGCGGCTGATCTCGCCGCCGCATGCAGCCAGCATCCGCGCCCGCATCCTGCCCGACCGCGCCACGCCTTCCTCGGAGGTCAAAGGCGATCCCGGCGCCGCCGAAGGCAGGCACACCACCCATTACTCGGTGGTCGATGCCAAAGGCAATGCGGTGGGCGTGACCTACACCATCAACTATCTGTTCGGCCTGGGGCAGATGGCCGGCGACACGGGCTTCTTCCTCAACAATGAGATGGACGACTTCACCTCCAAACCCGGCGTGCCCAATACCTTCGGCCTGGTGCAGGGTACCGCCAACGAAGTTCAGCCGGGCAAGCGGCCGCTCTCCTCGATGGCGCCGACCATCGTGCTCAAGCGCGGGCGGCTGTTCATGGTGACCGGGAGCCCGGGCGGCTCCACCATCATCTCGACCACGCTGGAAAGCATCCTCAACGTGGTGGATTTCGGCATGAACATGCAGCAGGCCGTGGACGCGCCACGGATGCACATGCAGTGGTACCCGGACGAGATATTCGTCGAGCCAGGCTATCTCACGGCGTCGACACAGGCCGCGCTCGAAGCGATGGGCTATCGCTTCAAGCCCGTGCCCGCCTGGGGCGCGGACGAGGCCATTCTGGTCAATCCCAAAACCCACCTCTTGGAAGGCGCCAACGACCGGCGCCGGCCGGCCGGGCTTGCAATCGGCTACTGAAAGAGCACCCCCGACGCTCGTCTCCGATGCCGGCGGACGCAACGGCGCGCCGCTGCCTATTCGCCAGCCCTTACTACCCGAGTTTCAGCGCGCTGGGCGGCGCCCTCGAAACAGCCCGCGGCCCGTGTGCGCGCGCTGGGGCGCGCTTTGTGGGGAAGCATTCTTGCCTGCTGGCGAGGAACAAAGAGTAATTAGTACTATAATGCTCATAGGTGGATTTTCCGCATCGCCAGTAGCATGCGTTGTGACGAAAAAATTACATTAAAGTTAAATTAAATCAATAAGATAGACTTAATCGTCGCTTAAGTTAATGGGGGTTAAAGGCAGTCCGCAAAAGCCTGCCCATAACAGTCCAACAAGAATAAGTACAGCGATCCAACGATCGCCACAACAAAGATTCACAACAAAACAAAGGAGGAGTTATGGATTTGTTTTCATCAAGTTAGGCGCCATACCTGCTACGCGCCCCAGTTTTAGCTTCCCAACGCGTTAGTGGCGCTTTAAGAATTCCGCCCGCTACTGCCGGGCGTGTCTGAAGCCGATTCATCGCCAGATAACTTCCCTGGGAAACCTGAGAAACGGGATAAAGCATTGCGTTCGAGTGCGGCGACGAAACGCTGTCGCTGCAGAAAATCGCACGCTCCGTCATCGGGGACTAAGCGAAACTCAATCTAGGCGAAACGTCGAAAACGCGCACGATCAAGGCGCGGCGTGAAAGCTTTCACTGGGCATGTCATCAGATCTTGGGGACAACGGTTCCCTCCATCTTCCAAAAGAGGATCTTAATGCTATGAAACGCAGGACCTTTCTCAAAGCCAGCGCCGCCAGCATCGCCAGCGCTGCTACGGCAAGTGGTTTGCTCACGTGGTCGCCAAGAAGCTACGCCGCGACGATCAGCAAGACTTATTACATCACCGACGGCTATATCGCCCAGCCGGATGGCACGAGCGTGTATTTCCAGGGCTACAGCCAGGCAACGGGTTCGCTTGATGTTCCAGCCCTGCCGATGATCGTCAACCAGGGCGACACGGTGACGGTGACCATCGTCAATACCCTGTCCACCACCCATAGCTTCGTGATCGATGGCCTGGTCAACAGCGGTCCCATCGCTGCGGGCAAGACCGTTACGGTGCAATTCACGCCGAACACCCCCGGCACCTACCTGTTCTACGATAACCAGAACGCACCCTATAACCGCCTCATGGGACTGCATGGCGGGTTTGCCGTGATGCCTACCGGCAGCACCAACGAGCTTTACTCGGGCAGCCCGACGTTCGTGCAGCAGCTCGTCTGGATATTCAACGACATAGATCCGGTCTGGCACGCCGCCGTGGCCAAAGGCACCAAACCGACGACGGCCTACCAGCCCTTGTATTTCACCATCAACGGACTGAGCTCGCGCCCGCCCGGCGCGGCAGGCAACGGCGACCCGACCATCGACGCCATGGCCAACCCCAGCACCAAGCTGGAAGGCAGCATCGGCGACCGCACGCTCGTCCGCATGCTCAATGCCGGGATGGGCGCGAACTCCGTGCACATCCATGGCAACCATTGGGAATTTCTCACGAAAAACGGCCAGATCCGTTCCGATGTCTGGTTGAAGGACGTGCTCTATCTCGACAACAACATGGGCAAGATAGACGCCATCTACCCGTTCGAGGCGCCGCCCGACGCCTATCCGCCCGTGACCACGGGACGCTATCCCATGCACCTGCACAACGAGATGACGCAGACCGCCGGAGGCGGCCTCTACCTCTTTGGCGCGATGACTGACGTCTATTTTGTTTAGGAGCCAGACAATGAATCAGAATTTGTTTAGGAGCCAGACAATGAATCAGAATCAAGCCTGCTACGTCTATCCGGCCGCACCCGCCACCCCGGGCATCGTGACGCCAGACGTCACCTTCTACCGCAGCATCTACATGGACGGCTCCATCACCATGGATGATGGCAAGGTCGTGACGGTCTGGGGTTTCACCGACAACGCCAACGGCATGAACAACGCGAATCAGTTTCCGTCGCCGGCGATCCGCGTCACGGAGGGACAGATCGTCCATACGGTGCTGAACGTGCCGCAGATGCTCATCCACACCATCCACCACCATGGCATCGAGCCCGCGTGGCAGAACGACGGCGTCGGCCACATTTCCTGGGACGTGCAGGGAACCTACACGTATCAGTGGAAGCCCGCCCACGCCGGGACGTATTTCTATCATTGCCACACCAATACGGTGCTCCATGCGGAGATGGGCATGTATGGTCCCCTCATCGTCGATCCGGTTCCCAACCCCAACGATCCGGCGGGAACCAAGCGCGCCTTCGACGGCGGGCCGACCTATGACGTCGAGGCCATCTGGGCATGCGACGAGATCGACCCCAACTGGCATACCCTGCCGTGGTGGGCGGGCACCTGCGGTGGCAACGTCGGCCTCAACAACCTGCAGCCCAAATATTTCATCATCACCGGTGTCGACGGCGCCAAATCGGCGTTGACCGCGCCTGGCGTTGCGGTGAAGATGAGCCTCGGGCAAACGCTGCTGGTGCGCTACATCCAGGCCGGCTATTTCCCGCAGAAGATCACCTTCGGCGGCCTGACTGCCACCGTGGTCGCCTCCGATGGCCGTCCCTTGCCGAACCCCGTCCAGGTGCAGTCGATCCAGGCGTGCTCGGCCGAGCGCTACGACTGCATCATCAAGCCCACGAAGGCCGGCACCTACACCGTGCAGATCCAGCATCTGCACTGGATAACGGGCGCCGTGGTGGGCACGGCAAAAACCACCATCACGGTGTCGTAACCCTGGCGCGCCGGGACAAGCGTACAGCCTCGTCCCGGCGTCAAGGCGCCGGCTGGGCCACAAGCCCAAACGGCCCCTTGAGCGCTGGTTCCCGCCCGTTTTCCTTGGTTGAGACAACCCTCTCGGATGGCAAGAATTAAGACCTTCCGCATTTCGCGCCGGCGGGCGCTGGAAGTCCTCCTTGGCGTGACGCTGGGGGGCTATCTGGCCCGCCACCTCTCGGTGACCTGGCGCAACGGCCAGGGTTCGTCGTCCTTCGGGGCGCGCGACGATGATCGCGCGCGCGCAGCAGCGCCCAAAAGCGCGACCACACGCAAAGCCGTCTGGGTTTGCCCCATGCATCCGCAGATCGTCCAGGACCACCCCGGACACTGCCCCATTTGCGGCATGCCCCTCGTGCAGCGGCGCGCAGGGGAGATTGCCGCGGATCCCCATCTGGTACAGGTCGATACCGTATCGCTGGAACATCTGGGCGTGCGCCTCGCCTCGGCAACCCAGAGCACCATCGCGCGCAGCATCCAGACCTATGGCACGGTGGCACTCGACCAGGACTCGCTGGTCAACGTCACTGCCAAAGTGAAAGGCTGGGTCCGCAAGCTCGATGTCACTTATGTGGGACAAAGCATCCGGCCCGGTCAGGTGCTCTACGAAATGTACTCCCCCGAACTGTATGACCGGCAGAACGAATATGTCGACTTGCTCGACCGCCAGGCCAGGACCGAAAGGGCTTATCACGTGGCTTCGGAGGCCAAGACCCTGGCCATCCTGCAGGACCGGCAAGCGCGGCTCAATCCGGCTTCACCGGCAGTGCAGACGGCACTGACGGTCGAGGCCCTGGTGAGGGATCGCGCGCGTCTGCACGATGAACTCCTGAATGACGGCCTGAGCGAACGGGATATTGCCCGCCTGGTCGCCACCCGGCAGGCGCGCGACGTCATCCCAGTCGTTGCCCGAACGGCCGGAACCGCGACGGAAATCAATGTGCGTAGCGGCGCTTATGTGGATGCCTCCACGAAGCTGTTCAGCGTCGCCAGGCTGTCGCCAGTCTGGATCGACGTCGCACTTTATCCCGACGAGCTATCCTGGGTCCGCAATGGCGACCGCGCGCACGTCACGCTGGCCAACGATCAGGGCGAGTACGCGGGGCACGTGGAATTACCAGACCCGCTGGCGGATGCCCCTACCCAGGCCCTGACGGCCCGCATCGTTCTCGACAACGCGCAGGGCGCGCTTCATCCCGGCGCTTACGTGGACGTAGCCATCCGCACCCAGCCCCACGAAGCCCTGGTGGTGCCGCGCTCCGCTGTCATGCGTAGCGGCACTGGCGCCATCGTCATGCTCTGGCGCGGGCACGGGCAATTCCTCCCGGTCGGCGTGGAAACGGGAATCGAAGACGAAAACCTGGTTGAAATCACGAGCGGCCTGCAGCTCGGAGCCCGAGTTGCGGTGAACGGCCAGTTCCTTCTCGATGCGGAAGCCTCGCTCGCCGATAGCGTGCAGCGCATGAGCGCAGCGCCAAGCGGCCAGCAGCGGGAAAAATAACCATGGGTCAGCAAGTGATGGGTTTCATCCGAGCATGATTGCGCGCGTCATCGCCTGGTCGCTGAAGAACCCGCTCGTCGTCGTGACGGTTGCGGCCCTGCTCGCGGCGTGGGGCATCTACAGCGCGCGGACCATTCCCCTGGACGCCATTCCCGACCTTTCCGACGTCCAGATCATCGTCAAGACCCCCTACCCCGGGCAAGCACCCCAGACCGTGGAAGACCAGGTGACCTACCCGCTCACTTCCGCCCTGCTCTCCGTTCCCGGCTCCACGGCGGTACGCGGGTTTTCCATGTTCGGCGAGTCCTATGTCTATGTCCTCTTCAAGGACGGCACCGACCCCTACTGGGCGCGTTCGCGCGTGCTGGAATATCTGAACCAACTGCGCGGCACGCTGCCGCCTGGCGTGCACCCGCAGTTGGGACCCGATGCCTCTGGCGTGGGCTGGATCCTCGAATATGCGCTGGCCGACCGCCATCACCGCTACGACCCGGATCAGCTGCGCAACGTGCAGGACTTTTTTCTGAAATATGAACTGCAAAGCCTGCCCGGCGTCGCCGAAGTCGCCAGCATCGGGGGCATGACACGGCAATTTCAGATCGAGGTGGACCCCAACCGGCTGGCGGCCTACCGCATCAGCATGGGCCAGATCAAACAAGCCGTGCGCAACGCCAACGCCGCGACCGGCGCCTCGGTGGTCGAGATGGGCGAAACCGAGTACATGGTGCGCTCGTCGGGCTACCTGAAGACCTTGGCACAGCTGCGCCAGGTTCCGCTCGGGATGGGCGCCAACGGCACCGTCGTGCGCCTGCAGGATGTCGCGCATATCCACACCGGCCCGGCGCACCGCGACGGCGTCGCGGATCTCGATGGCAAGGGCGATGCCCCCGGGGGCATCATCGTCATGCGTTACGGCGCCAACGCCCTGGATACCATCGCAGCGGTCAAGGCGCGCCTCGCCCAGCTGAAAAGTGGATTGCCCCCGGGCGTGAAATTGGTCGTGACCTATGACCGCTCCAAGGTCATACTGCGCGCCATACAGAACCTGCGGCGCAAGCTCTTCGAGGAGTCGCTGGCAGTCGCGGCGGCCTGCATCCTCTTCCTCTTCCACGCGCGCTCTGCCGCGGTCGCCATCGCAAGCCTGCCGGTCGCCATCCTGATGGCCTTTGTCGTCATGCGGCAACAGGATGTGGCTGCCAACATCATGTCCCTGGGCGGCATCGCCATCGCCATCGGCACCATGGTGGATGCGGCGATCGTCATGATCGAGAACATGCACAAGCATCTGGAGCAGGCAGGCGGACGCCCCGATTACTTCGAGGTCGCGCGCCGCAGCGCGCTGGAGGTGGGACCTGCGTTGTTTTTCTCCCTGCTCATCATCACGGCGTCATTTCTGCCGATACTCACGCTGACCGGGCAGGAGGGGCGCCTCTTCATCCCTCTCGCCTACACCAAGACTTATGCGATGGCGGCCAGCGCAGTGCTCGCCGTGACGCTGGTGCCGGTGCTGATGGCCCTTTTCATCCGGGGCCGGATCATGCGGGAGCGTAACAATCCCGTAAACCGCCTCCTAGAAAATGCGTACCGACCGCTGCTGACGGGCGCCCTCCGGCATCCGCGGCTGACGTTGCTGCTCTCCGCCGGTTTGATCGTCAGCGTGGCCTGGCCCCTGCTCAAATCCGGCTCTGAGTTCATGCCCCCTCTATATGAAGGAGACCTGCTTTATATGCCGACCACCGTGCCGGGAATATCCCTGGATGAGGCGGCCAATGTTCTGCAGATCACCGACAGGTTGATCAGCGCCATGCCTGAAGTGGAACATGTTTTCGGCAAAGCTGGCCGGGCCGGCACTGCAACCGACCCGGCGCCGCTTTCGATGCTGGAAACAACCATCCAGCTCAAGCCGCGCTCCGCATGGCCGGCGGGCGAGACGGCGGCGGCGCTGATCAACAAGCTGGACCGAACCGTGCGCCTGCCCGGGCTCGTCAATTCGTGGGGGTATCCGATCCGCACCCGTATCGACATGCTGTCGACCGGCATACGCACGCCCGCAGGCATCAAGATCACCGGACCCGATCTCGCGGGCATCGCCGATCTGGCGCAACGCATCGAAACCGCCTTGCGAACGGTGCCTGGCACCCGCAACGTGTTCGCCGACCGCGTCGCCGGCGGACATTATCTTGACATCGACGTCAGGCGCGCCGCGGCGGCGCGCTACGGGCTCACGGTGAAGGCCGTGCAGGATCTGGTGGCCACGGCCATCGGGGGGGAAAACATCAGCACCGTCATCGACGGGCGCCGTCGTTTTTCCGTCAATCTGCGTTACATGCGTGACTTCAGATCCTCCCTGCAGGCACTCGGCGCAAGCCGCGTGGCAACCCCGTCCGGGGCACAGGTGCCACTCGACATGCTCGCCGACGTGCGTGTCGACGATGGCCCCGCCGAAATCAAGAGTGAGGGCGGCAGGCTTGTGGGTTACGTGTATGTCGACACCGCGGCGCATGATCTCGGCGGCTATATCAAGGCTGCCCGGCGGGTGGTGGCCGAGGCGGTCAAGCTGCCGCCGGGATATGCCATCGCCTGGGCGGGGCAATACACCAACATGGAGCACGCCCGCGCGCGCTTCGCCTGGATCATTCCCACCACCTTGCTGGTGGTGCTTCTGCTGCTCCACATGCACTTCAGGGACGTGCGCAAGGCGCTGCTCGTAGCCTTGTGCGTGCCACTCTCGCTGGTCGGCGGAATATGGGCGGTCTACTGGCTGCATTACAACCTTTCCGTGGCCGTCATCGTGGGCTTCATTGCGCTGGCAGGACTGGCCGCGGAGTTCGGTATCGTCACGCTTCTTTTTCTCGACCATGCGATCGCAAGACACCGCCGCGCGGGCAATTTGCAGGATGCGGATGGCTTCGTGCAGGCGATCGTGGAAGGCGCGCTGCTGCGGCTGCGTCCAAAAATGATGACCGTCGCGGTCATCCTGGCAGGACTGTTGCCCATCATGTTCTCCCATGGCATCGGGACCGATGTCATGAAACGCATCGCCGCACCCCTGGTTGGCGGCATGGTGACAGCGCCGCTTTTGTCCTTGATCGTGATCCCGGTTGTATATCTCCTGGGGCACAACGCACAGATCAAGCCCAAAAGGGTTGCATCGTAGTCTGCACAGCCTCGAAGAGCGTCTTTATCAATCACATTGGAAGGAGAGGACCATGAAAAAACAAAAGATCTTGTCGGTTGCCGTTTTGGTTGCTGCGCTGCCTTGCTTGCCGGCCACGGCGGCCTCAATGGAAGGAATGGCGGGCATGAAGACCATGCAGCAGGGAAGCATTAGGGCCGAGGCCCATGGCGTGGTCAAGAAAGTCAGCGTGCAGGGCGACATGGTGACCATCGCGCATGAGCCGATCAAAGCCCTGGGCTGGCCAGGCATGGTGATGGATTTCAAGGTGAACGACACGGCAGATCTCGCGCGGCTCAAGCCGGGCCAGCACGTGGCGTTCGACGTCGTGCAGTCGTCCGACGGCGACTACGCGATCAGCCACATCGCTGTTGCGAAATAGGGGCGGCCTGGTGGGGAGGGCGAAAGGGCAAATGGTGGGAACGAAATGCCGCGGCGACGTGCTGCGCCGCTTGAAGGCGCGCGGCTTCACCCTGCTGGAGCTGCTGGTGGTGCTGGTCATCATCGGGCTGCTGGTCGGCTACGTGGGGCCGAAGTATTTCGCCGAGGTGGACAAGTCCAAGGTCAAGACGGCGCAGGCACAGATGAAGGGGTTTGAGGAGGCGCTGGACCAGTACCGGCTGGACGTGGGGCGCTATCCCAGTACCGAAGATGGGCTCAAGGCCCTGGTGCAAGCCCCGCCCAACGCCGTCCACTGGCAGGGGCCTTATCTCAAGAAGGCGCCGCCCGCCGATCCCTGGGGCAATGCCTACGTGTACCGCAGCCCCGGATCCAACGGCGCCGACTATGACCTCCTGTCCTACGGCCAGGACGGCAAGCCCGGCGGCGAGGGACTGGCCGCCGACATCCCCGCCCCCTGAGCGTCCCGGGCGATGGAATTCCGTCTGCGTTGTCTCGATGCCCAGGGCGCCGTGGTGCAGGTGCCCGTGCAGGCCGCGAGCCTGGAGGGCGCCAGCCTGGAAGCGCGCCGGCGCGGACTCACCGTGCTGTCGGCGCAGCGCAGCGGCGGGCGCCCCTGGAGCCGTGCGCGCAGCTTCGACCTGGCGCTCTTCACCCAGGAACTGCTGGCGCTGCTGAAGGCCGGGCTCAACCTACTGGAAGCCCTGGAAGCCCTAGCGCAGGGCAGCACCCGCCCCGAAGCGCGCAGCCTGCTCGATGAAATCCTCGGCCAGCTGCGCCAGGGCGAGCGCTTCTCGGTGGCCCTGACGCGGCTGTCCACCCCGCTGCCCGAGCTGTTCGTTGCCACCATCAAATCCGCCGAGCGCACCGGCGACCTGATTCCGGCCCTGGAGCGCTACCTGGGCTACGCGCGCCAGGCCGACATGCTGCGCAAGAAGATCGTCTCGGCGGCCATCTATCCTCTGCTGCTGGTGGGCGCGGGCAGCCTCGTCACCCTTTTCCTGCTGGGCTATGTGGTGCCGCGCTTCGCTTCCGTCTACCAGGATCGGCCGGACAGCCTGCCCTTCCTCTCCGGGCTCCTGATCCGCTGGGGCACGTTTCTCGACAGCCACGGCGCAGCCATGGGCCTTGCTGGGCTGGGTATTGCCGCGGTGCTCGGCTTGCTGTTCTCGCGGGCCGCCGTGCGTGCGCGCCTGGGACTGCTGCTGCAACGCCTGCCGGCCCTCGGAGAGGGCCTGCGCAAATTCCAGCTCACGCGCTTCTATCGCACCGTAGGCATGCTGCTGGACGGCGGCATTCCCGCGCTCGCCGCGCTCGCTCTCGCGCGCGGCCTCTTGCCGCCCGGCCTGCGAATGGAGCTGGATGGCGCGATGAAGGAAATCGAGGCGGGGCAGCCCCTGGCCGCGGCCTTCGCACGCCACGGGCTGACCACGCCCGTGGCCCTGCGCCTGCTGCAGGTCGGCGAGCAGAGCGGCCGTCTGGCCGACATGCTGGAGGCCGCCGCCTCCTTCCACGAGGAGGAAACCGCGCGCCGCATCGACATGGTGACGCGCCTCTTGGAGCCGCTGCTCATGGCCGGCATCGGCCTGGGTATCGGCGGCATCGTCGTACTGCTCTACATGCCGATCTTCGACCTGGCGGGAAGCCTGCAATGAACGCCCCTCTGCCGCGCTTCGCCATGGAGGCCCTGCACGGGCTGGTGCCGGATTTCACCGTGCTGGCATTCCCACGCGCCCAGGCCAGGGACTGCCTGGCCGGGCGGGACACGGCCGGCTGCCTCTGGCTGGTGGCGCCCGACCCGCCGCCGCGCGCGCTGCTGGAATGGGCCGAGCAGCACATGGCCGAGCCTTACCGGCTCGCGCTGGCCGAACTGGCCGACATCCGCGCCTGGCTGACGCGCCAGGAGGGGGAGCTGAAGGCTTTGGATGCTTTCGGCGGGCTCGCCGGGGGTGGCGCCATGGAAGGCGACGGCACCCAGGAACTGAGTCTCGCCGCCATCGGCGGGGACGACAGCCCGGTCATCCGCCTGGTGCATTCCACGCTCTACGACGCGCTGCAGGCGGGCGTGTCGGACATCCACCTGGAGAACGACCCGCAGGGCCTGGTCATCAAATACCGCCTGGATGGCGTGCTCGCGGTAGTGAGCCGGGTGGCCGGCGCCGACATGGCGGAGCAGGCCATTTCCCGCATCAAAGTGATGGCCGAGCTGGACATCGCCGAGCGGCGCATCCCGCAGGACGGCCGCTTCAAGGTGCGGCTGCAGGGGCGCGAGGTCGATCTGCGCGTGTCCATCATGCCCGGCGTGCACGGCGAGGATGCCGTGCTGCGCATCCTGGACCGCCGCCAGCTGGCCGACGAACTCCAGGGCCTGCGCCTGGAGCATCTGGGCTTCGATGCCGACACGCTCGTCAGCCTGCGCAAGCTCACGCACGAACCCTACGGCATGGTGCTCGTCACGGGCCCCACCGGCTCGGGAAAGACCACCACGCTGTACGCCGCCATCACCGAGATCAACCAAGGCCGTGACAAGATCATCACCATCGAGGATCCCGTCGAGTATCAATTGCCCGGCGTGCTGCAGATCCCGGTCAACGAGAAGAAGGGTTTAAGCTTCGCGCGCGGTCTGCGCTCCATCCTGCGCCACGACCCGGACAAGATCATGGTGGGTGAAATCCGTGACACGGAGACGGCCCAGATCGCCGTGCAGTCGGCGCTCACCGGCCACCTCGTCCTCACCACGGTGCATGCCAACAACGTGTTCGACGTGTTGGGGCGTTTCTTGCAGCTGGGGGTGGATCCCTACAACCTCGTTTACGCACTGAACGGCATCCTCGCCCAGCGCCTGGTTCGCATGAACTGCCCCCACTGCAGCGTCGACGAAGCACCCGCGCCCGAACTGGTAGCCGCCTCGGGCATTGCGGATGCGGCCGGCTTCCGCTTCCGCGCCGGGCGCGGCTGCGCGCATTGCCGCGGCACCGGCTACAAGGGCCGCCAGGCGGTGGCGGAGATGCTGGTGATGAACGACGTGCTGCGCGAGATGATCGTGGCGCGCGAGCCCATGAGCCGCATCAAGGAGGAAGCCACGCGCCGCGGCACGCGCAGCCTGCGCGCCGCGGCCATCGAGTTCGTGAAGACCGGGCGCACCACCCTGGAGGAGATCAACCGTGTCACGTTTGTGGCCTGAGGCCTTGGCCGTGACCCTCGCCCCGGGCTTGGCGCGCCTGGCCGGCGCCACCGTGCGCGGCACCTGCGCCGACTGGCCCGGCACCCTCGACGCGCTGAACCTGGCGCTGCAGGACAGGCGCGGACGGGTCGCCCTGGTCCTCTCCAACCGTTTTTTCCGCCTGCACCTCTCCCCGCCCCAACCCGCCGGGCTACGCAGCAGGGAAATCGAAGGCTTCCTGCGCCACAGCCTGGAGGCCACGTTCGAAGAGGACTACAGCGCCTGGAAGTTGCGCTGGCAGCCGCGCCCGCCGGGTGAGCCGTTGGCGGTATGCGCGTTTCCGTCGAGGCAGGTGACGGAGATCAAGGAGCGGCTCGGGCCGCGCCTGCGCCTGGCAAGGCTCGCGCCCTGGTTCGCCACCCAGCGCCTCGCGCCCTCTGCCTGCCTGGTGCAGGCGGAAGGCGAACATCTCACCGTGGTGGCGCAGCACAAGGGACGTTGGCGCCTGTTCACCCAGCTGCGCAGCGCGGCCGACCCCGTGGCCACGCTGCGCCAGCGCATGGACCTGCTGGACGCCTGCCCCGGTCAGCCCTGGGGACCGGTGCACCTGCACGGTCTCGCGCCCTCCGTGGCCTTGCCCGCAGGCTGGAGCCATGCCGCGGCCGCATCGAGCATGCCTGCCTGACATGGCCGCCATTTCCCGCCATTACGATTTCGCCCGCCGCCCCGGCCCGCCCACGGCAGCCTGGCTGCTGCTGGCAACCGGAGCCCTGGCGCTCGCGCTGGGTGTTTGGCAATACCACCAGGTTCGCGCGGGCATCGTCCAGCGCCAGGCGGAAATTCTGCAAGCCACCCCCACGCCGCGGCTCAAATCAGCGCCGCCGCTGGACGCCGCGGACAGCCTCGAACTGGCGCGCGCCCAGGCGCTGCTGGCCCGTGACTGGCCCGTCCTGTTCCGTGCGCTGGAGTCGGTTCCGCACAAGGACATCGCCTTGCTCTCCATCGCAGCCTATCCCGGGCGCAGCCGAGTGGTGCTGGAGGCAGAGGCGCGCACTCCCCAGGCCATGCTGGCCTACTTGCAGGCGTTGCAAGGCGCAGCATCGTTGCAGGGCATGCGTCTGGTGCGCCACGACGTGCGCCAGGAGGTGGCCGAGCGTCCGGTGAAGTTCCGGCTTGAAGGTGGCTGGCCATGACGGCGACGTTCTGGCATCGCCTGGCCTTCTGGCTCGCGCGCCCGGGCTGGCCGGGATGGGTCGGCGCGGCGCTGCTTGCGGCGGCCTTGGCCTTGGCCGCTTTCGAATTGCCCGAGCAGCAGGCGCGGCTGGCGCAAGTGCGAGCCACGCCGGCGTCCGCAGTCTTGCGGCCGCCCGCGCCTCCGCCCTCGCCCCTGGCCGGCCTGCTCACCGAACGGGACGAGGTAAAGGTGCTGGGGGTACTCTTCCGCGCCGCCCATGACGCCGGCCTGCAACTGGATCAGGGCGCCTACCGCGTCACGCGCCAGCGGCATGGCCGCATCGCCGTGCTGGCCATCACGCTGCCGCTGACGGGAAGCGACCCTGCCGTGCGCGGATTTCTCGCCGATATCCTTGCCGCCACGCCGGGGCTGGCGCTTGAATCGCTGGTGCTGCGCCGGCCCGACATCGCCACCACCGACCTCACGGCCGACGTGCACCTGGCCTTGTTTCTCAAGGTGAACCGATGAAGCCCGTCGTGCGTCAGCTGCTGCTCTTCGCGGCGCTGGCTGCCACTCTGGCCGCCGTGTATGGGGTGAACCGGGGGGGAGGCGACGACACCGTGCAGCCCGTGGTTCATCCACGCCGCCACGCACCCGCCGCCGTCGCCAGAATGCTGCCGCCGCCGGCCCCCCGGAACGGTTTCCAGGCCCGCTTTGCCCTGGCCAGGCGCGACCTCTTTCCCAGCCAGACTTGGTATATCCCTCCGCCGCCGCCCAAGCCTGTACCCCCGCCACCTCCGCAGGCGCCGCCCCTGCCCTTCCGCTTCCTGGGGCTGTGGGAGGAATCTGGCCAGACCGCGGTGTTCGTGAGCGACGGCCCGCGCGATCTCATCATGAGGGCCGGCGACACCGTGGATGGCCGCTACAAGGTAGAAGGCGTCGGCCACGGCGTGGTGCGTCTGGTCTATCTGCCGCTTAACCAAACCCAAACCCTGAGCTACGGCGAATGAAACCCCGCATCCTGATCCTTCCGCTGCTGATCGCCTTGGCGCTGTCAGGCTGCGCCACCCAGAAACCCTTCCGCCAGGGCAACGAACTGCTGCGCCAGGGCAAAGTCGAGGAGGGGCTCGACAAGCTCAAGACCGCGGAACGGCAATCCCCGCACAACATCGAATACAAGACCACGCTGTATCGCGAACAGGAGCAGCAGATCCAGCGCCTGCTGGCCGAGGCCGAGACGCTGCGTACCCAGGGCAAGCTCGATCAGGCAGAGCAAAGCTATCGCCGCGTGCTCGCGCTCGACCCGGACAATCCGCGTGCGCCGCAGGGGCTCGCCGCCATCGCCAATCGCCACCAGGCGGAGGCCCTGGTGAAGGCGGCCCGGGTGGACGAAAAGCACGGCAACGGCAATGCCGCGCGCAGGAACCTGCGCCAGGCCCTGGCGCTGGATGCCGGCAACGACGCCGCGCGCCAGGCCCTGCAAAGCTTGGAGGAGAAGCAGGGCCGCCTGGGGGTGAGGGAGCCGCGCCTGTCGCCCGCCTTCAACCGCCCCGTGACCCTGGAATTCCGCGACGCGCCGCTCAAGTCGGTGCTCGACGTGCTATCGCGCTATGGGCAGCTGAACTTCGTGCTCGACAAGGACGTGCGGCCCGACACCAAGGTCACGGTGTTCGCGCGCGACCTCCCCATCCGCGAGGCCCTGGACATGCTCCTGGCCACCGGCGGGCTGGCCAAGAAAGTGCTCAACCCCACCACCCTGCTGCTCTACCCCAACATCCTGTCCAAGCAGCGCGAGTACCAGGACGAGATCGTGAAGGCTTTCTATCTGGGTGATGCCGACGGCAAGGCGACCTTGAACCTGCTGCGCTCGCTGCTCAAGGTCAACGACATCTATCTCGACGAGCGCCTCAACATGATCTACCTGCGCGGCACCCTGCCGCAGGTGCGCCTGGCGGAGAAGGTGCTGGCGCTGCAGGACCAGCCGGCGCCGGAAGTGGTGCTCGACGTGGAGGTGTTGGAGGTGAACCGCTCTCACCTCCTGGATCTGGGCTTGCAGCCGCCCTCCCAGTTCGGCGTGCTCACGCCGGTGCCCGCCACCACCAGCAGCACCACGGGCGGCATCATCGTCACCACTACCTCGGGCACCAACCAGCTCACCCTGGACAATCTGCGCCACCTGAGCGCGGCGCAGATCGGCGTCAACAACCCGGTGCTCAACCTCCTCCAGCAGGACGGCGATGTGAACCTGCTGGCCAATCCGCGCATCCGCGTGGTGAACAAGGAAAAGGCCAAGATCCTCATCGGCGACAAGGTGCCGGTGATCACCACCACTGCCACGGCCAACGTAGGCGTGTCCGAATCGGTGAACTACCTCGACGTGGGCTTGAAGCTGGAAGTGCAGCCCGAGGTCTATCCCGACAACGACGTGGGCATGAACGTGAATCTGGAGGTGAGCAACATCACCCAGCAGATCAAAGGCAGCAACGGCAGCCTGGTCTACCAGATCAGTACCCGCAGCGCCTCCACCTCGCTGCGCCTGAAGGACGGCGAAACTCAGGCCCTGGCCGGCCTCATCCAGGACAGCGAGAACAACAACGCCACCGGCCTGCCTTTCCTGAGCGATATTCCGCTGGTGGGACGTTTGTTTGCCGACAAGAGCCACAAGCGCGTGAAGGATGAGATCGTGCTGCTGATCACCCCGCACATCGTGCGCAACGTGGAGCCCGCGCCCCTGTCGGCCACCGAGTTCCCCGCCGGCACCGAGGGCGAGCCGGGGGCGCCGCTGTTCATGGGGGCTGGCGCAGCGAGCGACACCGCACCCCGGCGTCCCGCCCCGCCGGAGGTGCCGCCTCCTGCGGCCGCGTCTGCTCCTTCCGGGCCTGCAGGCGCGCCCGCGCGGCCCTTCCTGCCGGGCCGCATCAAGCCGCCGCCCACGCTTTCCCCCACCCCGTGAAGACGCGCGGCTTCACCCTCATCGAGCTGGTGGTCACTCTGGCCATCATCGCCTTGCTCGCCGCCCTGGCTGTGCCCATGGCCCAGCTTGCCGTGCAGCGCCACAAGGAGAGCGAGCTGCGCGAGGGGCTGCGTCAGATCCGCGGCGCCATCGACGCCTACCACCAGGCTTGGCTCGACGGGCGCATTGAGAAGAAGGTGGACGAGGCAGGCTATCCGCCCAATCTCGATGTGCTGGTGAACGGGGTGAAGGATCCCAGCTCGCCCAAGGGCGCGAAGATTTATCTCCTGCGCCGCTTGCCGCGCGATCCCTTTGCGCCCGCTGACGTTCCGGCCGACGAGACTTGGGGGCTGCGCAGCTACGAGAGCCCGCCCGATGCGCCCGCACCCGGCAAGGACGTCTACGATGTCTACGCGCCCGAGGACGGCAAGGGGCTGAACGGCGTGCCCTACCGGGAATGGTGATGAAGGGCTTGCGCCGGGGCTTCACCCTCATCGAGCTGCTGGTGGTGCTGTCCATCATCGCGCTCTTGCTCACCATCGCGGTGCCACGCTACTTCGGCAGCGTGGACCGTGCCAAGGAGGCCACGCTGCGGCAGGACTTGAGCGTCATGCGCGATGCCATCGACAAATATTACGGCGACCGGGGCAAGTATCCAGACAGCCTGGACACCCTGGCGCAGAAGCATTACCTGCGCGCCGTGCCGGTGGACCCCATCACCCAATCGAGCCAGACCTGGCAGACCCAGCCGCCGCCCGAGGGCCTGTCCGGCAGCGTGTACGACGTGCACAGCGGCGCGCCGGGCAAGGGCGAGGATGGCACGCCGTATGCCGACTGGTAGGCAACGTCAGGCCGGCTTCACCTATCTGGGGCTGCTCATCCTGCTGGTGCTCATGGGCGTGGTGCTGGCGCAAGCCGGCACCTTGTGGTCGCAGACCCGCCAGCGCGAGCGCGAGGCCGACCTGCTGTTCTACGGCGATCAGTTCCGTCAGGCCATCGCCGCCTACTACCTGGCCCAGACTCCCAACGCCTACCCCCAAACCCTCAACGATCTGCTGGAGGATCCGCGCGTGCCCTACACCCGCCGCTTCCTGCGCCAGATCTACCCCGACCCCATGACGGGCAAGCGCGACTGGATCCTCATCAAGGCGCCCGGCAACGGCATCATGGGCGTCTACAGCCCCGCTCCAGGTACCCCCCTCAAACAAGGCAACTTCCGCGCTGCGGATGCCGCCTTCGCGGGCGCCAAAAGCTATGCCGCCTGGCAATTCGAGGTCAGCAACACACCGAATGCGCCCGCGGGAGCCACGTCAGCGGCTGAGACAACATCCGCCCCGGCACCCGAAGCGAGCCGCCAAACGACCAACCCGACTCCAAGCGCGAAGAACGAGAGTGGTCAGGCGTACTAAGGACAGTTCCCTCATGCACACTCGGCGCGCCTGATTACGCCGCGCAGCGGCGTTCAGTCTGGTGGCGACAGGATTATCTCCAGCGCGCGCTGCGAACCTTCTGGTCGGCCAGCCAGCACCGCCGCTGGGCTGCATCGCTTGGATGGTCGCATGATCGCCACAGGCGATTTGATCGGCCAGGCGGTGATCGCCACCTTATAGGCCACTTGGGATAGGGGCATCATTCGTTGTCTAAGAAACACTCTAGAACGTTCACAGAACCGGTCGTGCAAGCAACGCTTCCCAGGTGGGCTTTTTCCGCCTTGTACGATCGCTCTGATTACGTGCGTCGAATCCCGCCCAAAGTCTCATGGCCGGGGAAGGACTTCTGAAGCGACCGTCATCGCACCATCGCAGGCGGGGCCCCACTGTTGGCGCCGACGTCGTAAGGCGCATACGCATACTGCACCGGCTTGAGGGCGGCGACCTCCTCAGCCACGGAGGGAGCGCCAGTGCTAACCGGGACGGGCAGGATGCGCTGCGCGGCAACTGCCTGCCGCACGCGCGTCCAATTGATTTGCGGCGCCTCGCGCCGGTGTGCTTTTTCGAACCCTTTCAGTGCCATGGTGGCCTGTAGCTGCAGACCATCCTTCTGGTCCGGATAACCTGCCACAGGTTTGGAGGCGCTCAGGTAGACGACACCATGCAGTTCGCCGACCAAGACCGGCTGGTCGATGATGCGTACCG
>JAJXXS010000172.1 GCA_021780975.1 Pseudomonadota bacterium | reverse complement strand
GCGCGCATCCACGCGGCGTCCGGCGCGCCACAGGCTGCGCAGGGTGGCCGGGGCGAAGTCGGTCAATCCGCTTTCGCCGTGAAGCACGAGAAAGGCGCGGAACAGCGCCGCCGGTTCGCGCTCGAACAAACCGCAATCACGGCATTCCAGCAGGGGGCCGCGGCGCGCGAAATCATCGTCTATGGCTTCCGCCGGTCCGCTGTCGCCATACAGCATGGATTTCAGGCTCGGTATGATGATCTCGCCGGCGAGGCGGATATCCTTCGCCGCACGGTAGTAGCGCTGCATGAGAACTTCGCTCGCCAGGCGATGCTGGGTGGCGGCGATGTTTTGGCTTTTCGCCAATTCAGCCTGCAAATCGAAAGCCAGGCGGTCCTCGTGCCGACCTGCCAGGAGATGCAGGCGGATGCGCAGGCGGCTGAGGATGGCTTCGTCCTCGCGGATGCGGTGCGCTTCCGCGACACTCAGAATGCCTGCCTGCACGAGGCCGTGCCAGGAGGGCTCGATGCCGCAGGAGCGCGCCAGCCACTGGATGGTGTGCAGGTCACGCAGGCCCCCCGGGCTTTCCTTCACGTTGGGTTCCAGATTGAACGCGGTGTCGGCATAGCGGTTATGCCGGTTGCCTTGTTCCAGCAGCTTGGCTTCGAAGAAGCGGCGTGCCTCGAAGCGAGCCGCAAAGTGTTGCCGGAAGCGCGCGTAAAGATCCGGCTCCCCCCATACCAGGCGGCCCTCCAGTAAATTGGTTTCCACCGTGACGTCGCGTTCTGCCTCAGCCATGCAGGCATCCACCGTGCGCACGCTGTGGCCGATCTCCAGGCCCACGTCCCAGCATGCCTGCACCCAGCTTTCCAGGGCGCGTTCAAGGGCGGGGCCCGGCGGGGCGGGCAGCAGCAGGAGGACATCCACGTCGGAGGCGGGAAACAACTCGCCGCGCCCGTAGCCCCCCACCGCCACCAGCACCGGGCCGGGGGGGAGCAGCGTGTTGCAGAGCGTTGCCAGCAGGCGGTCGACGGCCTGCGCATGGCCATGCAGGTAGGCACCTGCGCGCGGCCGCGCCAGGAACTTGCGCGCCAGTTCCTGGCGCGAGCGCCTGAGCCCGTCGCGCAGGCCGGCCAAAGCTGCTGGCGGCTGCGGGGCGGGCAGACTCATGCGGCCTGGGAAATGAAGGCGGGGGCGGCCGGACAGCTAGGCGACAGGGTCAGCACTTCATGGCCATCGTCGGTGACAAGAATAGTGTGCTCCCACTGGGCTGACAGGCTGTGGTCCTTGGTGACGATGGTCCACCCATCGCCGAGCTGGCGAATCTCCTTGCGGCCCGCGTTGATCATGGGCTCTATCGTGAAGATCATGCCGGGCAGCAGCTTCACACCGGTACCCGGCTTGCCGTAATGCAGCACTTGCGGATCCTCATGAAAATTGCGCCCGATGCCATGGCCGCAGAATTCACGCACCACGGAATAGCCTTGCGATTCGGCGTATTTCTGGATGACGTGGCCGATGTCGCCGAGGTAGGCGCCGGGCTTGACCACGGCGATGCCGGCCCACATCGCCTCGAAGGTGGTCTGCACCAGGCGGCGGGCCTGGATGGAGCCTTCGCCCACCACGAACATGCGGCTGGTGTCGCCATGCCAGCCATCCTTGATGACGGTGATGTCCAGGTTGACGATGTCGCCGTTCTTCAGATGGCGTTCACCCGGGATGCCATGGCATACCTGATGGTTGACTGACGTGCAGATGGATTTGGGGTATGGGCTGTGCCCCGGTGGCTGATAGTGCAGGGGGGCCGGCACCACGCCCTGGACATTCACCATGAATTCGTGGCACAGGCGGTCCAACTCCCCGGTGGCCACGCCGGGCGCGACGAAGGGTGTGATGTAATCCAGCACGTCCGCCGCCAGGCGGCCGGCAACGCGCATTTTTTCGATGTCTTCTGCGGATTTCAGGGTGATGGACATGGTGCGGGAAAAGCGTGGCCAAGCCGGCATTCTCGCGCCAAGCTCCCGCCCTGGCAATCCGCGAGGGACGCGGGCGGCAGTGTCGGCCGAGGGGTTTTATGGTATCCTCGCTGACTGCTCCGGCGCGGCTTGGACGTTTTGCCGACGGGGCGAAAATCACACACCCGCCCTATCTTGGGTGGCGCATAGCGCTCGCTGGCGGGTGGCGGCTCAACCCTAGAGGAGAATTTCATGTCCGTGACCATGCGTCAAATGCTGGAGGCCGGGGTGCACTTCGGCCACCAAACCCGTTACTGGAACCCCAAGATGGCCCCGTTTATCTTCGGCCATCGCAACAAAATCCATATCGTCAACCTGGAAAAGACCCTCCCCTTGTTCGAGGAGGCGCTCAAGTTCGTGCGCCAGCTTGCCTCCAACAAGGGCACCATCCTGTTTGTCGGCACCAAGCGCCAGGCACGCGATATCGTCGCCGAGGAGGCCGCGCGCGCCGGCATGCCCTATGTGAGCCAGCGCTGGCTGGGTGGCATGCTCACCAACTTCAAGACCGTCAAGCAGTCGATAAAGCGCTTGAAGGAAATGGAGGCCACTCTGGCGGAACCGGGGCGCCTGTCCAAGAAGGAAGCGCTCTTGCAGGAGCGCGAGGCGGAGAAGCTGCGGCGCAGCCTCGGTGGCATCAGCGAGATGAACGCGCTGCCCGACGCCATCTTCATCATCGACACGGGTTATCAGAAAGGCGCGGTGACGGAGGCGAACAAGCTCGGCATCCCGGTGATCGGCGTGGTGGACACCAACAACACGCCGGAAGGCATCGATTACGTGATTCCCGGCAACGATGACTCGGCGCGCGCCATCCGTCTGTATGCGCGCGGGGTCGCTGATGCGATTCTCGAAGGTCGTGCGCAGATCATCCAGGAAATCGTCGCCGCTGACGAATTCGTCGAGGAAGCGGCCGAGGAAGCAGGCCCGGCGGAATAAATTTCGCGCAGTGGGCAGGAGGGGCGCAAGCCCCTCTTTTCTTATTGGCTAGCGTGCAACTTGCAGCTTGAGTAGTGTGCATTAGGTATTTGAGGAGTTGAACATGGCGGAAATCACCGCAAGCATGGTGCGCGATCTGCGCGAAAAGACCGACGCCCCGATGATGGATTGCAAGAAGGCTCTCGCCGAGGCCGCTGGCGACATGGCGCGCGCGGAGGAAATCCTGCGCGTCAAATTCGGCAGCAAGGCCAGCAAGGCGGCCGGACGCATCGCCGCCGAGGGGGTGGTGGGGATTTATCTGTCCGATGACGGCAAGCATGGCGCCATGATCGAAGTCAACTGCGAAACCGACTTCGTTGCCAAGAACGACGATTTCCTTGCCTTCGCGAAGAACCTCGCTGCCCTCGTGAGCCGCGAGAACCCGGCTGACATCGCTGCCCTCGCAGGGATGGGGCTGGGGGGCGAGTCGGTCGAGGAGATCCGCACCCGCCTGGTGGGCAAGATCGGCGAGAACATGAGCCTGCGCCGTTTTGTGCGGATCGAGTCACGCGGCCGCCTGGCGAGCTACGTACACGGCGGTTCCAAGATCGGCGTGCTGGTGGATGTCGAAGGCGGCGACGAGCAGCTTGCCAAGGATCTCGCCATGCATATCGCCGCCTCCAAGCCCAAGGCGCTCGATGCCTCCGGGGTCGCGCAGGAACTGATCGAGGCGGAACGCCGAGTGGCCGCGCAGAAGGCTGCGGAATCCGGCAAACCGGCCAACATCGTGGAAAAAATGGTGGACGGAGCGGTGCAGAAGTTCCTCAAGGAAATCACGTTGCTTTCCCAGCCCTTCGTCAAGGACGACAAACTGACCGTCGAGCAGTTGCTCAAGGCGAAGAACGCCAAGGTGCATGGCTTCACCCTCTTCGTGGTCGGCGAGGGCCTGGAGAAGAAAAAGGACGACTTCGTGGCGGAGGTCATGGCCCAGGCCGCCAAGGGCTGAGTCGGGAGATTTTCCATGAGTGCGCCGGTCTACAAGCGTATCCTCCTTAAGCTGTCCGGCGAGGCCCTCATGGGGCCGGACAGCTACGGCATTCACAAAGAGACTCTCGAGGGCATGGTCGCCCAGGTCCGTGACGTGGTGGCGCTGGGCGTCCAGGTCGCGGTGGTCATCGGCGGGGGCAACATTTTCCGCGGTGTGTCCGGCGCGGCTTCCGGCATGGACCGTGCCACCGCCGATTACATGGGCATGCTGGCCACGGTCATCAATGCCATGGCCCTGGCGGATGCGATGAAGCGCGCGGGACTTGATGCGCGCGTGCAGTCTGCCCTGGATCTGGAACAGGTGGCCGAGCCCTATATCCGCGCCAAGGCGCTGCGCTACCTGGAATCCGGCAAGGTGGTGATATTCGGCGCCGGTACCGGCAACCCTTTCTTCACCACCGATACCGCGGCGGCACTGCGCGGCATGGAAATGGGCTGCGACATCGTCCTCAAGGCCACCAAGGTCGACGGCGTCTACAGCGATGACCCAAAGAAGAACCCAGAGGCCACGCGCTATCGGCGGCTCACCTTCGACCGCGCCATCCAGGACAGGCTGGGGGTCATGGATGCGACCGCGCTGACGCTGTGCCGCGACCAGAACATGCCCATCGGCGTGTTCAGCATCTTCAAGCCCGGGGCGCTGGAGCGCGTGGTGCGGGGCGAAGACGAAGGCACGCAGGTGACCGTCAACTAGGAGATGGATATGGCTGAAGCCAGCATTGCGGACATCAAAGAATCTGCCGACGCCAAGATGCACAAGACCATCGAGGCGCTCAAGAACGATCTCGGCAAGGTGCGCACGGGGCGCGCCCACACCGGTATCCTCGATCATGTGATGGTGGATTATTACGGCAATCCGACGCCGATCCCCCAGGTTGCCAACGTCATCCTCGTGGACGCACGCACCCTGGGTGTGACGCCCTGGGAGAAGAAGATGCTCGGGACCATTGAAAAGGCGATCCGCGATTCGGATCTGGGCCTCAATCCCGCGAGCCAGGGCGACCTCATCCGGGTGCCCATGCCTGCCCTCACCGAGGAACGCCGCA
>JAJXXS010000307.1 GCA_021780975.1 Pseudomonadota bacterium | reverse complement strand
TCTCGATGACGCCGCCGCGCGTGCCACCGTTGGCGCAGGCGTAGGACAAGGCGATATCGCGCGCCCCGCCAGAAAAATCCTGATAGACCGCGATGAGCGAGGGAACCCCACCGCCCTGCGTATAAGTGGAACGCACCAGATGGCCCGGGCCTTTGGGCGCCACCATGACCACGTCGACGTCCTTACGCGGGCTGATCTGGCCGTAATGGATGTTGAAACCGTGGGCAAAGGCGAGCACCGCGCCTTTCTTGAGGTTGGGTTCGATTTCATCGCGATAGAGCCCCGCCTGCTGCTCGTCCGGCACCAGGATCATCACCAGGTCCGCGCTCTTCACCGCCTCCCCCACTTCCTTCACCGCGAGGCCGGCCTTTTTGGCCTTGTCCCAGGAGGCCCCCCCCTTGCGCAAGCCCACCGTCACCTTCACGCCGGAGTCCTGCAGGTTGAGTGCATGGGCGTGGCCCTGCGAGCCATAACCGATAATGGCGACTTTCTTCTTCTTGATGAGAGAGAGATCCGCGTCTTTGTCGTAATAGACCTTCATGTGGCTTCCTTTCGTTTTTTGATGAGGCGCGGGCGAGGCTCCCGGAGGACCCCCGCCGGTCAGAGTTTCAATACACGCTCGCCACGGCCGATGCCAGAAGCGCCGGTGCGAACGGTTTCCAGGATGGCTCCGGCGTCGATTGCCTCCAGAAAGGCATCCAGCTTGGAACCTGTACCAGTGAGTTCGATGGTGTAAGTCTTGTCGGTGACATCGATGATGCGGCCGCGAAAAATGTCGGCCATGCGCTTCATCTCCTCGCGATCCTTGCCGCCGGCGCGCACTTTCACCAGCATCAACTCGCGCTCTATATGCTGGCCATCCGACAAGTCCAACACCTTGACCACGTCGATCAATTTGTTCAGTTGCTTGACGATCTGCTCGATCACCTCCTCCGAACCGGTGGTGACGATGGTCATGCGCGACAGGGTGGCGTCTTCGGTAGGCGCCACGGTAAGCGACTCAATGTTGTAACCCCGCGCCGAAAACAGCCCGGCCACGCGCGACAGGGCCCCCGCCTCGTTTTCCATGAGGACCGAGATGATGTGGCGCATCACAGTTCCTCCGCCAGTATCATCTCGGTGATGCCTTTGCCGCCAGGCACCATGGGAAAGACGTTTTCTTCCTGGTCGGTGATGAAATTCATGAACACCAGGCGATCCTTCATGGCAAAGGCCTCCTGCAGGGAGCGCTCGACATCCTCCGGCTTCTCTATGGTCATACCGACATGGCCATAGGCCTCCGCCAATTTCACGAAATCCGGCAGCGACCCCATGTAGGATTCGGCATAACGTTCCTTGTAGAAGAATTCCTGCCATTGCCGCACCATGCCCAGATAGCGATTGTTGAGCAGGATGATTTTCAGCGGCAGATTGAACTCCTTGCAGGTGGAGAGTTCCTGGATGTTCATCTGTATGGAACCCTCGCCCGTGATGCAGGCCACCTGGGCATCGGGATGCGCGAACTGCACGCCCATGGCATAGGGCAGGCCCACCCCCATCGTTCCCAGCCCACCCGAGTTGATCCAGCGCCGCGGCTGGTCGAAGCGGTAATACTGCGCCGCCCACATCTGATGCTGGCCGACGTCGGAGGTGACATACGCCTCCCCCCGGGTCACTTCCCAAAGCTTTTCCACCACATACTGCGGCTTGATGATGGGGGATTTGCGGTTGTAGCGCAGGCAATCCTTGGCGCGCCATAGCTCGATCTGGGTCCACCAGGCCGTGAGGGCCTCGCGGTCGGGACGCTCGCGGCCGGCCTTGATCTGGCGCAGCATCTCCTCAAGCACGGCCTTGACGTCGCCAACGATGGGCACGTCGACCTTGACGCGCTTGGAAATGGAGGAAGGATCCACGTCGATATGGATGATCTTGCGCTGCTCGCGGGCGAAATGTGCGGGATCGCCGATCACGCGGTCATCGAAACGTGCGCCGACCGCCAGCAGGACGTCGCTGTGCTGCATGGACAGGTTGGCCTCGTAAGTGCCGTGCATGCCCAGCATGCCGAGAAACTGTTTGTCACTGGCGGGATAGCCTCCCAGGCCCATCAGCGTACTGGTGACGGGAACATTGAGCAGGCGTGCCAGTTCCTTGAGCGTCTCGGCGGCATCGGCCAGCACCACACCCCCCCCGGTGTAGAACAAGGGCCGCTTGGCGGCGAGGAGCATCTGCAGTGCCTTTTTTATCTGCCCGGGATGCCCTTTCAGCACTGGATTGTAGGAACGCATCTCCACATGAGCCGGGTAAGCGAACTCGCCGGTGTGGTAGGTGACGTCCTTGGGGATGTCGACCACTACCGGGCCAGGCCGGCCGGTGGCGGCGATATGAAAAGCCTTCTTGATGGTCGTGGCCAGCTCTCTCACATCCTTGACGAGAAAGTTGTGTTTCACGCAGGGCCGCGTGATGCCGACCGTGTCGACTTCCTGGAAAGCATCCAGCCCGATGGCGGGAGTCGGCACCTGGCCGGTGACTACCACCAGCGGAATGGAATCCATATAAGCCGTGGCAATGCCGGTCACCGCATTGGTGACGCCGGGGCCGGAAGTGACCAATGCCACGCCCACCCGCCCCGTGGCCCGCGCATAGCCGTCGGCGGCATGCACGGCCCCCTGCTCATGGCGCACCAGCACGTGTTTGAATTTGTCTTGTTTGAAAATCTCGTCGTAGATGTTGAGCACTGCGCCACCTGGGTAGCCAAAGACGTACTCGACGCCTTCCTCCGCGAGGCAGCGCACGACGATTTCAGCGCCGGTCAATTCCATAAAATAATAGGGAAATCAAAGTTTTCCGGAAACCGCCTAGGTTAGCCGTTTCATCTGGCAGGGTCAAGAAAAGCCTGTAGAATCGGCGCTTTCCGCCGTCTTGCCGCACTGCTTGAAACACACCCGGCCCTCCAATGCAGCCCGCGCCCTGCTTGGCCTTGCTCTGTTGTCCGCGATCTGGGGTTATAACTGGGTGGTGATGAAGTCCGCTCTCGCTGACGCCGGACCGCTCACCTTTACCGCCTTGCGTTCCGTCCTCGGTGCGTTCAGCCTGTTCCTGGTCATGCTGTGGCAACGCAAACCCATGGCAATAACACGGCCGGCGGCGACATTTGTCCTGGGCGTTCTGCAAACCGCCCTGTTCGTGGGCCTGACCATGGCCGCCCTCATCCATGGCGGCGCCGGCAAGACCGCCGTGCTCGTGTACACCATGCCTTTCTGGGTGCTGCTGCTGGCTTGGCCGCTCCTGGGTGAGCGCCTGCACGGCTTGCAGTGGCCCGCGGTTGCGCTCGCCTGCACCGGCCTGATTTTGATACTGGAGCCCTGGCATCACGCCAGCAACCCCGCGAGCGAGGCTCTTGCCATCGCGGCCGGGCTGGCATGGGCGCTCGCCGCCCTGCAGGCCAAGCGCATGGGGCGCGTACAGCACCATGACCTGCTCTCGCTCACCGCGTGGCAGATGGCGCTGGGCTCGCTGCCGCTTGTGGCAATCGCCGCTTTCCTGCCCGAGCCCCCCATCCACTGGACGCCATATTTCGTCTGGGCGCTCTTCTATAACGTGATTCTCGGCAATGCCCTGGCGTGGTGGCTGTGGATGTATATCCTGCAAAACCTGCCGGCCGGACTGGCCAGCCTGGGCACGCTGGCCATTCCCGTCATAGGGGTGCTGGCGGCCTGGCTACAATTGGGCGAAAAGCCCGGCGCAGTCGAAATCGCCGGCATGGCTCTCATCGGCAGCGGACTCGGGCTCCTCGCCCTGGCCGCCATGCGGCGACGCGCCAACGCCCTCTCCCAGATCATTCAGGACTGAAAAGCTGGCGTCGGCCCCACATTGGGCCGCGTCTCTAGGTTTCACGCGAGAGTTGGGCACCGCCATCAGATTCCACGAAACGCTTGCACGCGCCGTGGCCGCGACAATTTACGCCACCCGCGTTATCATGTGCCGGCTGTAGAAAGCCCGTAACAAGCGACTTCCTCCACTAATTTATCGTCCTCAGCGCATGGGGTTCTCGCCTCCGCATCGCACGGATCGAATATGGAAAGCCGCGCACCCTTCTCGCCTTTTATGGATCACCCGATGAGTGCATCCCTCCCCCCTGCTGGTTTCCTTGTACGCCTAGCCTCCATGCTCTACGACAGCATCCTGCTGTTCGGCGTGCTCTGGCTCGCTTCGGCCATCGCGTCTCCGCTGCATCCCGAAGCAGGTTGGCGCCGAGCCTTGCTCCAGGCGTTCCTCGTTGCAGTGATTTTCGGCTATTACGCGCTGTTCTGGGTCAGGGGGGGGCAGACGCTGGCCATGAAAACCTGGCGCATCCGTGTCACCTCAACCGCAGGCCGGCCCGTAAGCCTGGGTCGCGCCCTGGCGCGCTTTGCTCTGGCGATACCGAGCATCGGCTGCCTGGGCGTGGGGCTCTTGTGGGCACTGTTCGATAAGGACAAGCAATTTCTTCATGACCGCCTGTCTGGCACCCGGCTGGTGAGGATCGTATAGGGCGCTCGCGGCCTACCGGCGCTGCACCCATTTCAACCCGACGAGGGCAAGCAGAAAAAAAACCGCCAGCGGGGTAATGGCAGTCAGTGCGGGCGACCAATTGTCCAACAGGCCGACATGGCCAAAAAACCCGTTGCTCAGATAGAACGCGAGGCCAGCGAGGATGCCCAGAAGGACGCGCAGACCGAGATTTTCCGCACGCGGGCGGTGCAAGGCAAAAGGCATCGCCAGCAACATCATCACGGGGATGGTGAGCGGGAACAACAGCTTGGTCCAGAGCGCGATTTCATAGCGGTTGGCACGCTGCTGATTTGCCTTGAGGTGATGGATGTACTCCAGCAGGGTGCGCGCCGACATCTTTTCCGGCGCCACCAGGAGGACATCGACGATGTCGGGACTCAGCGCGGAATGCCAAAGCAGGCTCGGCAGGTGGCTCAATGCCACCCCTTCCGGCCCGAAGCGGGCAACGGCGACCTGACGCAGCTCCCAGCTCTGCTTTCCCAGC
>JAJXXS010000095.1 GCA_021780975.1 Pseudomonadota bacterium | reverse complement strand
GCGTGACACTTGCGCCCACCAGCGCGCGCCTGCTGGCCGACCAGATGACCGGAGCGGTGCCGGAACTGCCCACGGCGCCCTATTCCCTGAACGCGGCTTTGGCCCGGACCTGGCCGGAGCCAGAAGTTTGAACGGCACGCGCCTGACGGTGCTGCAGCTGCTGCCTGCCCTCGAATCGGGCGGGGTGGAGCGCGGCGTGCTGGAAGTGACGCGCGCCCTCGCGGCAGCCGGACACCGCGCGCTGGTCATGTCCGCGGGGGGCGGGATGGTCAAGGCCATCGAGGCCGCGGGCGGCGAGCACCATACCTGGCCGATCGGCCAAAAATCCCTCTGGACCCTGCGCCACATCGGCCCCCTGCGGCGCTTCCTGCTGCGCGAACAGGTCGACATCCTGCACGCCCGCTCGCGCATGCCGGCCTGGGTCGCCTGGCTGGCCTGGCGCGGCATGCCGCCGCGCCGGCGCCCGCGCTTCGTCACCACCGCCCATGGACTCTATTCGGTCAACCGCTACAGCGCGGTGATGATGAAGGGGGAAGCCGTCATCGCCGTGTCCGAGACCATGCGGGATTACATACTCCACAACTATCCCGATGTGGCGCCCGAGCGGATACACGTCATCCATCGCGGCGTCGACGCGGGCGAATTTCCCTACGGCTTCAAGCCCGATGAGCTATGGGAAAAAGCCGTCGCGGCGGAATACCCCGAGGCGGCAGGCAAGCTGCGCGTGCTTCTGCCGGGACGCATCACACGCCTCAAGGGCCATGAGGATTTCCTGGAAATCATGCGGCGCCTGAAAAAGCGCGGACTGCCGGTGCACGGCCTCATTGTCGGCGGCGCGGCGCCGTCCAAGCGCAAATACCTGCAAAAACTGCATTACCGGACGCGCGCGCTCAATCTGGAAAAGGAGGTGAGCTTCACCGGCCAGCGCCAGGACATGAAAAACATCATGGCCTGGTCCCACCTCGTGCTCTCCCTCTCCACGCAGCCCGAGTCCTTCGGCCGTACCACCCTGGAAGCCCTGCGCCTGGGCGTACCGACAGCCGGCTATGATCACGGCGGCGTGGGCGAGATTCTCTCCCGTATCTATCCCAGCGGGCTGCTGCCACTGAGCGACATCGACGCCGCCACGCGCCGCATCGAGGCCCTGCTCAAAGACACCCCACCCGTTCCGGCAGGCGATTTCTTCCCCCTGCAGAACATGCTGGACAAGACGCTGGCGCTGTATACACGGCTGGCTTACGAAAGGTGAACGCAGTGGAACCCATTTCCGTCTTCATCACCACCTTCAACAACGCGCGCACGCTCCCGGCCTGCCTGGAAAGCGTGAAGTGGGCCGACGAAGTGGTGGTGCTGGACTCCTACAGCACG
Organism: Pseudomonadota bacterium; assembly: GCA_021780975.1. Taxonomy (GTDB): domain Bacteria; phylum Pseudomonadota; class Gammaproteobacteria; order Burkholderiales; family Thiobacillaceae; genus JAJXXS01. The sequence continues at coordinate 3,654 of JAJXXS010000095.1, read as the reverse complement.
GACGAAACACCGGCCATCGCCCAGCGTTATGGCTGCAAGTTCCTGCAGCACAAATTTCTCGGCTATGGCCCACAAAAGCAGCTGGCGCTGGAAAACACCGCGCACCGCTGGGCCCTGCTGCTGGATGCCGACGAGGCGCTGTCGCCCGCGTTGATCGACGAAATCCAGGACTTGCGGGCGCGCGGCTTCGATGCCGACGGCTACGAAATCCCGCGCCAGGAGCAGATGTTCTGGCGCATGTCCTCGCCCAAGGTGCGCATGAACGGATTTTTGCGCCTGTTCGACAAGCGCCGCGGGCGCGTCTCCGACATGCCGGTGCATGCCGCGCCCAAGGTGGAGGGACGCATCAAGTGGCTCAAGCACCCCTTCTACCATTACGCCGAAACCAGCCTGCATGTGAAGGTGGAGAAGATCAACGCCTATTCCACCGGATTGGTGGCCGACAAGGTCAAGCGCCGCTTTCGTCCCAGTCCCTGGAAGATGGCGCTGTACCTGCCTTACGCCTTCCTGCGCAGCTATCTTTTCAAGCGCAATTTTCTCAACGGCTGGGGCGGCTTCATCGGTTCGGTGACCATGAGCTACTACGCCTTCCTCAAGTACGCCAAGCTGTATGAGTACGCACAGTTCCAGCGCTACGGGCAGAGCTTGATGCCCGAGGGCGCGCCGCCCCCGCCCCCGCCGCCTTCCGTGCCCCTGTAGCGGGAGGAAAGACGCTCAGGCCAGCGCCACGGCGATGCGGCTCAGGGCCTTGTGCAGATTTTCCTGCGAGGTGGCGAAGGACAAGCGCAGGCAGCCTTCCGCGCCGAAGGCGGAGCCGGGCACCGCCGCCACACCCGCTTCCAGCAGATAGGCGGCCAGCGCCAGGTCAGTCGGTTCGGCGAGCGAACCGCGCTCATGCAGCCGCCGGATCGCGGCGGCCATGTCCGGAAAGGCGTAGAAGGCCCCGCCGCTGGCCACGCACTGCACGCCGGGCATGGCATTGAGCGCTTCCAGGACATAGCGGTGGCGGGCGCGGAAAGCCTCCAGCATGGGCGCCATGCAGCCCTGGTCGCCGTTCAGCGCCGCCTCCGCCGCCACTTGCGAGATCGACGTCGGGTTGGAGGTGGACTGCGACTGGATGTTCTCCATGGCGGCGATGAGCGGCTCCGGCCCGGCGCAATAGCCGATGCGCCAGCCGGTCATCGCGTAGGCCTTGGACACGCCGTTGAGCACGACGGTGCGCTCATACAGGTCCGGGCAGGCATTGACGATGTTGCAGAACTCGCCGTCCTCCATGAGGATGTGCTCGTACATGTCGTCCGAGGCGATGAGCACCTGGGGATGGGCGCGCAGCACCTCCCCCAGAGCTGCGAGTTCCCCCCGGCTGTAGACCGCGCCAGTGGGATTGCTGGGGCTGTTGAGCACCAGCATGCGCGTGCGCGGGGTGATGCAACCCTCCAGTTGCGCCGGCGTGAGCTTGAAGCCTTGCGCAATGTCGCAGGCGGCGACCACGGGAACGCCCTCGGCCAGCAGCACCATGTCGGGGTACGACACCCAATAAGGCGCGGGAATGACGACCTCGTCGCCCGGGTTGAGATAGGCCTGGGCGAGGTTGTAGAAGCTCTGTTTGCCCCCGCAGGACACCAGAACCTGCCTGGGGCTGTAATCCAGCCCGTTCTCGCGCTTGAACTTGGCCACCACCGCGGCCTTGAGCGAGGGCGTGCCGCCCACCGCCGTGTACTTGGTGAAGCCCTGGTGGATGGCCGCGATGGCAGCCGCCTTGATGAAGTCCGGCGTGTCGAAGTCGGGCTCGCCCACCCCCAGATTGACGATGTCCCGGCCCTGCGCCTTGAGCGCGGCGGCTTTGGCGGAAATGGCCAGGGTGGGAGACGGTTTGATGGCTTGAACGCGGCGCGAGAGTTGCACAGTGATTCCCTGGCCCCCGGCCGGAACTGCGCCGGGTGGTAACATTGAAGGTTTTCAAAACTCGCGATTTTACTCGTGATTGCTACCTTTCCCAACAGCCCTTACCGGCTGCACCAGCCCTTCGAGCCGGCAGGCGACCAGCCGGAAGCGATAGCCCGCCTGGTGGAAGGGTTGAACGACGGCCTGGCCTACCAGACCCTGCTGGGCGTCACGGGTTCCGGCAAGACCTACACCATGGCGAACGTCATTGCCCGCACCGGCCGGCCGGCGATCATCATGGCGCCCAACAAGACCCTGGCGGCGCAGCTGTACGCGGAGATGCGAGAATTCTTCCCGGAAAACGCCGTGGAGTATTTCGTCTCCTATTACGACTATTACCAGCCGGAGGCCTACGTCCCGGCGCGCGATCTCTTCATCGAAAAAGACTCCAGCATCAACGAGCATATCGAGCAGATGAGGCTGTCCGCCACCAAGTCGCTGCTGGAACGCGCAGACTGCGTGATCGTCGCCACGGTGTCGGCCATCTACGGCATCGGCGACCCGGTCGACTACCACAGCATGATTCTGCATCTGCGCAAGGGGGAAAAGCTGGAGCAGCGCGAAGTCATCAAGCGGCTCACCACCATGCAGTACGAGCGCAACGAATTCGATTTTCATCGCGGCATCTTCCGTGTGCACGGCGACGTGATCGACGTGTTTCCCGCGGAGAACGCGGAACAGGCGTTGCGCATCACGCTGTTCGACGACGAGATCGAGCGCCTCTCGCTGTTCGACCCGCTCACCGGCAGGATTTTTTCCGAAGTGCCGCGCTACACGGTGTTCCCTTCCAGCCACTACGTCACCCCGCGCGAGACCACGCTCAAGGCCATCGAAGCAATCAAGATGGAGCTGCGCGAACGCCTGGAGTTCTATTACGCCAATCACAAACTGGTGGAAGCCCAGCGCCTGGAGCAGCGCACCCGCTTCGACCTGGAAATGCTCAACGAGCTTGGTTTCTGCAAAGGCATCGAGAACTATTCGCGCCACCTCTCCGGACGCAGGCCCGGCGAGCCGCCGCCGACCCTCATCGACTACCTGCCGCGAGGCGCGCTGATGTTCATCGACGAGTCCCATGTCGCCATCCCCCAGATCGGCGGCATGTACAACGGCGACCGCGCGCGCAAGGAAAACCTCGTCGAATACGGCTTCCGCCTGCCCTCGGCGCTGGACAACCGGCCGCTCAAATTCGAGGAATTCGAACGCCTCATGCCGCAGACCATCTTCGTCTCGGCCACCCCCGCAGCCTACGAGGAGCAGCACCAGGGGCAGGTCGTGGAGCAGCTGGTGCGCCCGACCGGGCTGGTGGACCCGGTGGTCGAAGTGCGTCCCGTGGCGACCCAGGTAGATGACCTGCTTTCCGAGGTGCAAAAGCGCGTGCAGGTCCACGAGCGCGTGCTGGTCACCACCCTGACCAAGCGCATGGCCGAGGAACTGACCGATTATCTGGCCGAGCACGGCGTCAAGGTGCGCTACCTGCACTCCGACATCGATACCGTCGAGCGGGTCGAAATCATCCGCGACCTGCGCCTGGGCGTCTTCGACGTGCTGGTCGGCATCAATCTGCTGCGCGAGGGGCTGGATATCCCCGAGGTCTCGCTGGTGGCGGTTCTGGACGCCGACAAGGAAGGCTTCCTGCGCTCCACCCGTTCACTGATACAGACCATGGGTCGCGCCGCCCGCCATCTCAACGGCATGGCCATCCTCTACGCC
>JAJXXS010000051.1 GCA_021780975.1 Pseudomonadota bacterium | reverse complement strand
GGCACCGGCAAGACCGCCCTGCAGCTATTGGAGGAGGTGCGCCGCGAGGTGGCCGTGGTGATGCCGCCGGCCTACAACCGCTTCCCCAACAACTTCTCCCACATCTTCGCCGGCGGCTACGCCGCGGGCTACTACAGCTACAAGTGGGCGGAGGTGCTGTCGGCCGACGCCTACGCGCTGTTCGAGGAAAACGGCGTGCTCAATCCGGAGGTCGGGCACCGCTTCTGGAGCGAGATCCTGGCCCAGGGCGGCGCGCGCCCGGCGCTGGAATCCTTCAAATCCTTCCGCGGGCGCGAGCCCACGCTGGACGCGCTGCTGCGCCACAACGGGATGGCCTGAACACGGGAACCGCGCCGGCCGGGCAGGGCTTATTTGACGCTCTGCATGGCCGGGCGCCCGGCCTGGGCGTCGAGGCGCTTGGCCAGTTCCTCGTCTTCGATGATGGTGAGGCTGCTGTAATGGCCCAGCATGTGACGGTAGCGCCGGTAGCCGTAGGTGAACACCACCAGGCCGAAGATGATGAAGCCGTAGCCGGTGGCGGCCCAGGCCTCGTGGCCGAAGAAGCGGATGAAGGTGAGGCCGGCGAGGATCAGGGTCAGCGAGGTGCGGCAGTAGGCCAGGAAGGTGCGCTCGTTCGCCAGCACGGTGCGGTCCAGGGCCAGCCAGTCGCGCAGGATGAAGTCGGCGGGACGGTAGTTGTCATAGGGCAGCTTGTTCAAAATACACTCCGAATACAGCGCGGAAAAACCGTAATTATGGAACTTATGTGACGGTTTTGGGGCCTCCGCGCGCGCTCTGATTGGAGATTTTCTTCTTTCCAATCAATTATTAAGCGTTTCTTCAGGGGCGCTTACCGATTTGTAAATCCAGCGCCAGCTTCTGCCATGGGCGGGTGGCGCAGCATGCCCCCATGTCCTGCCGTGTGCAGGGCACCCACTTCACAGGAGCGATCCCGATGAAAACTTCCGTCAAATTGGCCCTGGCCGGCATGGCGCTGCTGGGGCTGGGCGCCGCCCATGCGGCGCAAGACCCCCGCGACGACAACGCCCACGCGATCCTCAACACCCGGCTGTCGCTGGTGCAGGCGGTCGGCGCTGCCGAGCGGCATGCCGGCGGCAGCGCCATCCGCGCCGAACTGGAGAACGAAAACGGCCGCATCGTCTACGGCGTCGAGGTGGTAAGCCAGACCCGCCTGACCGACGTCAAGGTCGACGCCAACAGCGGCCGGATCGTCTCCGCCCAGGCCGACCAGGTAGGCCTCGGCAAGGCCGCCGAAGACTGAAACCCCTTTTCAATTTTTTCAGGAGTACCCCCATGCAGTTCAAGAGTTTCAAATCCGACGCCAAGCAACTCGCCGCCATCGCTCTCGCCCTGCTGCTCGCCGGCGTGGCCGGCAGCGCCTTCGCCTACAAGGGCGAGCAGTACTCGAAGCAGGCCAGGGTCAGCCTGGAACGGGCCCGCATCCTCGCCCTCAAGGCGCAGGCGGGCAAGATCGTGGACGAGGAACTGGAGAAGGAAGGCGGCGGCAGCGGCCTGCGCTATTCCTTCGCCATCCGCAACGGCGACACCACCCACGAAGTCGGCGTCGACGCGATGTCCGGCAAGCTTCTAGAGAACAGCAAGGAAGGGACTCAGGCCGACTGAGCCGCGTCGGCGGGCCGCTGACCGGCAGTACCTTACCAATCGGTAAGTCCGGGGCCAGGCCGCCGTAGCCCGGCCCCGGCAACAATGTGGCCTTGACCGCCCGTGCTTGGGGCGCTGCAAGACCCCTGCTTCCGGGAGCCACGCGTGTTATTGCCCATATTTGCAGGCCACAGCCCAGGCCGCAGACAGAATCCGGATCGCCGGCCGCCAGCCCTGCCGGCCGGCGATCCAACCCTGCAACGGATGCACCTCCCGCATTAGGTTGCCTAAAGCAATGGGTGCCGACACCTGATTCTCCGAGGGGGTGCCGGCGCTTTGCCTTAGAATTATGCCGCCCCCTCCGGGCGGCTTTTTTTTCCCAGTTCCCATGAAACTATTGCTGATCGAGGACGATGCCGACCTGGCCGCCTACCTGGTACGCGGCCTCAAGGAAGCCGGCCACACCGTGGACCACGCCGCCGATGGCAAGGGCGGCCTGTTCCTGGCCGCCGGCGGGAATTACGACGTGCTGATCGTCGACCGCCGCCTGCCCGGCCTGGACGGCCTCTCGGTGGTGAAGACCCTGCGCGGCGCGGACGTCAAGTCGCCGGTGCTCTTCCTCACCGCGCAGGGCGGCGTGGAGGACCGCGTGGAAGGGCTCATGGCCGGCGGCGACGATTATCTCGCCAAGCCTTTCGCCTTCGCCGAACTGCTCGCGCGCATCAGCGCCCTGGCGCGCCGCCCGCCGCTGTCGGAGCAGACCACGCGGCTGGCCGTGGCCGACCTGGAAATGGATCTGGTGAAGCGCACCGTGACCCGTGCCGGCCAGCGCATCGACCTGCAGCCGCAGGAATTCAAGCTGCTGGAATACCTCCTGCGCCACGCCGGCCAGGTGGTGACGCGCACCATGCTGCTGGAAAACGTCTGGGACTTCCATTTCGACCCCAAGACCTCGGTGGTGGAAACCCACGTCAGCCGCCTGCGCGCCAAGGTCGACAAGGGCTTCGACTCCGAACTGATCCACACCGTGCGCGGCGCGGGCTACAGTCTCCATGCGCCTGACGCGGACTGAAGGCTTTCGCCTCACCACCCTGTTCGCAGGCATCTTCCTGCTCGCGGGCGGCATCGTCTTCGCCCTCGTCTACTGGATCTCCAGCCAGGCGCTGGAGGATCAGGTGCGCGTGGAAATCCGTCGCGAGGCGAGCGAACTGATGCAGCCGCGCCCCACGGCGGAAGGCCTCATGATGCGCATCCGCATCAAGCTGGCGGGATCGGGCCACTTCCATTATCTGCTGGTGGGGCCGCTGGACAACCGGCTGGCCGGCGACATCGCCGCCCTACCGCAGGCTGTCGGCTGGTCGCGCCAGGCGCTGGCGGGAGGCGAGACGGAGGACCGCAGCGAGAAAAACCTGCTGGTCTGGGGCGAGCGCCTGCCCAATGGCAACCGGCTTTGGGTGGGCGCCAGCCTGCAGCGCGTGAGCGAAGCCCAGGAGGCGATACGCAGCGCCTTCGGCCTCGGTCTCGCCGCGGCCCTGGTGGCGGCCGTCGCCGGCGGGGTCATGGTCAGCCTGGGGTTCTTGCGCCGCGTCGACGCCATCAACCGCACCACGCGCGCCATCATAGGCGGCGACCTGTCGCACCGCGTGCCGGTATCGGGCAGCGGCGACGAACTCGACCACCTGGCGCAGAACCTCAATGCCATGCTCGCGCGCATGGAAAACCTCATGGACAACCTGCGCCAGGTGAGCCGCGATCTCGCGCATGACCTGCGCACACCGCTCACGCGCCTGCGCCAGAAGCTGGAATCGGCAAGCCGGGAGCCCGCCCGCCGCGAGGCGGAGATAGCCGCCGCCCTCAAGGAGGCGGATGAACTGCTGGACGTGTTCAACGCCATCCTGCGCCTAGCGCAGATCGAGGCCGGCCAGCCGACCTTTGCGCCTGTGGCCCTGAGCGGCCTGCTGAGCGGCCTGGCCGACACCTACCGCCCCCTGGCGGAGGAACAGGGGCGTTTTCTGCAGGCCCGCGTGGAAGCCGGGCTGATGGTGTCGGGCAACCACGCGCTGCTGACGCAGATGTTCGTCAACCTGCTGGAGAACGCCCTCACCCACACGCCGCCCGGCACGCCCCTGGAAATCGGCGCGGCGCGCGCAGGCCGCGGCGTACGGACCTGGATCGAGGACCGCGGGCCGGGCATCCCGGCGCATGAGCGCGACCGCGTGCTGCGCCGCTTCTATCGCCTGGAAGCGAGCCGCTCCACCCCCGGCAGCGGCCTCGGCCTCGCGCTCGTCGACACCATAGCGCAACGCCACGGCCTGCGCCTGCAGCTCTCGGACGCTGGCCCCGGCCTGCGCGTCGAAATCTTTTTTCCCGCAGCGGCGGCATGAGCGCCTGGCGGCGCTTCCTCAACAAGCTCGGCCCCGGCCTCATCACGGGCGCGGCCGACGACGATCCCAGCGGCATCGCCACCTATTCGCAAGGCGGGGCGCTGTTCGGTTTCGGCACCTTGTGGGCGCTCGTCTTCACCTATCCCCTGATGGTCGCCATCCAGACTGCGAGCGCGCGCATCGGCCTGGTCACCGGGCGCGGGCTGGCCGCCAACCTGCGACGCGCCTACCCCGCGTGGCTCATGCACTTCGTGGTCTATGCCCTGCTCTTCGCCAACACCCTCAACATCGGCGCCGACCTCGCGGCCATGGGCCAGTCCATGGCGCTGCTCAAGCTCGGGCCGGGCGAACTGTGGGCGGCATTCTTCGGCCTGTTCACGCTCAGCCTGCAGATCCTCTTCCCCTACCAGCGCTACGTGCGCTGGCTCAAGTTCCTCACCCTCGGACTGCTGGCCTACGTCGGCACCGTGCTGGTGGTCGACGTGCCCTGGCTCGATGTGCTGCGCCAGGTCGTCCTGCCTCCCCTTAGCCTGGACCGCAACTATGTCCTGACCGTGGTCGCCATCCTTGGCACCACCATCAGCCCCTACCTGTTCTTCTGGCAGGCCGCCCAGGAGGTCGAGGAACTGCAGGTCCGCCGCAAGGGCCTGGGGCTGCGCCGGCGCCCGCTCGACGCGGACGAGGAGCTGCACCGGGTCCGCGTCGACACCAGCTTCGGCATGGGATTCTCCAACCTGGTGGCCTTCTTCATCATGGTCACCACGGGCACGGTGCTGCATGGCCACGGCGTGACCAACATCACCACCACCGCGCAGGCCGCTCAGGCACTGCGCCCGCTGGCCGGCGACGCCGCCTATCTGCTGTTCAGCCTCGGCATCATCGGCACCGGGCTGCTCGCGGTCCCCGTGCTGTCGGGGTCCGCTGCCTATGCCTGGGCGGAATCGCACGGCCTGCCGGCCGGCATGGACCACCGCATCGATGCCGCCAAGGGCTATTACGGGGTGATGGCAGTGGCCGTCGTCATCGGCG
>JAJXXS010000231.1 GCA_021780975.1 Pseudomonadota bacterium | reverse complement strand
GGCAGCAAGGACTGGGCCGCAAAGGTGCAGACCATGCTGGATGCCTCGCCGTTCGGCAAGAACTGCCACGTCTATCCCGGCAAGGATCTCTGGCACATGCGCTCTCTGCTGTACACCGAGCCGGTGGACTTCCTCATCGGCAACACCTACGGCAAGTACCTGCAGCGCGACACCGGCACGCCGCTGATCCGCATCGGCTTCCCCATCTTCGACCGCCATCACCACCACCGCTATCCGGTGTGGGGCTACCAGGGCGCCTTGAATGTGCTGGTCTGGATCCTCGACAAGATGTTCGAGGAGATCGACCGCAACACCATCGTGCCGGCCAAGACGGATTACAGCTACGACATCATCAGGTAAGCGGTGAGTAGTCAGTAGTCAGCTGTCAGCGATCAACCAAACGTTGAGAACTGATAGCTGACGCCTCAACAGGAAAGGTGCAGACCATGTCCAGTTTGAATTCCAAGATCCAGGAAGTGTTCGACGAACCGGCCTGCGGCAAGAATCAGAACAAGGACGAAAAGGCGCGCAAGAAAGGTTGCACCAAGCAGCTGCAGCCGGGCGCGGCGGCCGGCGGCTGCGCCTTTGATGGCGCCAAGATCGCCCTGCAGCCCATCACCGATGTGGCGCACCTGGTGCACGGGCCGATCGCCTGCGAGGGCAACTCCTGGGACAACCGCGGCGCCAAATCCTCCGGCTCCCGGCTGTACCGCACCGGCTTCACCACCGACATCAACGAGCTCGATGTCGTCTATGGCGGCGAGAAGCGCCTCTACAAGTCGGTGAAGGAAATCATCGACAAGTACGACCCGCCGGCCATCTTCGTGTACCAGACCTGCGTCACGGCGCTGATCGGCGACGACATCGAGGCGGTGTGCAAGGCGGCGAGCCAGAAATTCGGCAAACCGGTCATTCCGGTCAATGCCCCGGGCTTCGTCGGCAGCAAGAACCTCGGCAACAAGCTGGCGGGCGAGGCGCTGCTCGACCACGTCATCGGTACCGAGGAGCCCGACTACCTCACCCCGTACGACATCAACATCATTGGCGAGTACAACCTCGCGGGCGAACTGTGGCAGGTCAAGCCGCTGCTGGACGAGATGGGGGTGCGCATCCTGTCCTGCATCTCGGGCGACGCCAAATACCGCGAGGTCGCCTACAGCCACCGTGCCAAGGCCGCCATGATGGTGTGCTCCAAGGCCATGATCAACATCGCCCGCAAGATGGAGGAGCGCTACGAGATCCCCTTCTTCGAGGGCTCGTTCTACGGCATCAGCGACATGAGCGACTCGCTGCGCCAGATCGCCAAGCTGCTGGTGGACAAGGGCGCGCCGGACGAGCTGCTGGCGTGCACAGAAGGCATCATCGCGCGCGAGGAAGCTCGCTTCTGGCAGCGCATGGAGCCGTTCCGGGAGCGCCTCAAGGGCGTCAAGGTGCTGCTCATCACCGGCGGGGTCAAATCCTGGTCGGTCGTCTCGGCCCTGCAGGAAGTTGGCATGGAAATCGTCGGCACCAGCGTGAAGAAATCCACGTTGGAGGACAAGCAGAAGATCAAGGAATTGATGGGCGAAGACGCCCACATGATCGAGGACATGACGCCGCGCGAGATGTACAAGATGCTCAAGGACGCGCAGGCCGACATCATGCTCTCCGGCGGTCGCTCCCAGTTCGTCGCGTTGAAGGCCAAGATGCCCTGGCTGGACATCAACCAGGAGCGCCACCACGCTTACGCCGGCTATGAAGGCATGGTCAAGCTGGTGGAGGAGATTGACAACTCCCTCTACAACCCGGTGTGGGAACAGGTGCGTCAGCCCGCGCCCTGGGACAACCCCTTCCTGGAGGTCACGGCGGCGCCTGATCCAATGACTGCCGCACTGGAGGCCGCCGCCTGAGGGGCACGCCATGGCCAAAGTCACCACCATCAAGAAGGCCTGCGCGGTCAACCCGCTCAAAATGAGCCAGCCCATCGGCGCGGCACTGGCCTTCATGGGGGTGGCGAACAGCATGCCCACCCTGCACGGCTCGCAGGGCTGCACGGCCTTCGGTCTGGTCCTGTTCGTGCGCCATTTCAAGGAAGCCATCCCCATGCAGACCACGGCCATGAATGAGGCCACCACCATCATGGGCGGCTTCGACAACGTGGAGCAGGCCATCCTCAACATCCACAAGCGCGCGAACCCCTCCTTCATCGGCATCGCCTCTACCGGGTTGACGGAAACCAAGGGCGACGACGTCGACGGCTACCTTGCGCTGGTGCGCAAGAAACACCCGGAGTTGGACAAACTGGCCATGGTCTACGTCTCCACGCCGGACTACGTGGGCGCCTTTCAGGACGGCTGGGCCAAGGCGGTGGAAAAGATGATCCGCGAACTGGCGGAGCCCGCCCCGCTGGTGCCGAAGCAGATCAATGTCCTGGCGGGCAGCCATCTGACACCCGGGGACATCGAGGAGCTGCGGGAAATCGTCGAGGCCTTCGGCTTTAACCCCATCATCTTTCCCGACCTTTCCGGCTCGCTGGATGGGCACGTCCCGGACAATTTCAGCCCCACCACCCTGGGCGGCACGCGGGTCGAGGACATCCGCCGGCTGGGGTCGTCGCAGTTCACCCTGGCCATCGGCGAGCACATGCGCGGCGCCGCCCAGGCGCTGCAGGAAAAGACCGGCGCCGGCTTCGAGGTGCTGGAGAGCCTCACCGGCCTGGCTGCGGGCGACCGCCTGATGACCCTGCTGTCGCAGACCTCGGGACGCCCGGTCCCCAACAAATACCGGCGCCAGCGCAGTCAGCTGGTGGACGCCATGCTGGACGCCCACTTCCATCTCGGCGGCAAGAAGATCGCCATCGGCGCCGAGCCCGACCTGTTGTGGGCCATCGGCCATCTGTTTGCCGGCATGGGCAGCAAGCTCACGGCGGTAATGACCACGACCCAGTCGCCGCTGCTGGAGAAGCTGCCGGCCGAGGAGGTGTGCATCGGCGACCTGGAGGATCTGGAAGAGCGCGCTTCAGGCTGCGACCTGCTCATCACCCATTCGCACGGCCGGCAGATGGCAGAGCGCCTGGACATCCCCTTGCTGCGCATGGGCATCCCCATGTTCGACCGCCTGGGGGCGGCGCATCAGGTGAGCGTGGGCTACCGGGGCACGCGCGATCTGCTCTTTCAGGTGGCGAACCTGTTTATGGCCGAGGCTCATGAGCCCGGCCCCACCGACTGGATGCCGAAAAACGAAGAGGGAGCGTCATGTGGAAGTTGTGCGTCGGCTGCGGCTCATTGACGGCGCGTCCGGCGAGTCACTTTTAGCGGGAGGTAGTATGAAGATTGCATTTGCAACCCAGGATCTCAAGCGCGTCGATGCCCATTTCGGCTGGGCCAAGAACATCGCCATCTACGAGGTCTCGCCTGACGACAGCCGTTTTCTGGAGGCCATCCAGTTCGACGGCGACCTCAAGGAAGACGGCAACGAGGACAAGCTCGCACCCAAGCTCGACGCCATCAAGGATTGCGCGATTCTCTATGTCGCCGCGATCGGCGGCTCGGGCGCGGCGCGCGTGGTCGCACAGAACATTCATCCCATCAAGGTGAACGAGCCCGAGGTCATCGACGACATCCTGGTGAGGCTGCAGGGAGTCCTCAAGGGCACCCCGCCGCCCTGGCTGCGCAAGGTCATGCAGAAGGGGCAGGAACGCACTTACGATTTTGAAGACGAGGCATGAAATGACACAAAGCGCCGCAGTGGCCGTAGCCACCGACAGCCCCATGGACTCGCTGTTCGTCCGCGAACTCATCAAGCAATGGCGGGCCCAGGACGCGCATGGCGCCTGGGAGGGCAAGTCCGATGAGAAGCTCATCGCGCCCTACATCGTCACCAAGGAGCAGCGCAAGGAGATGCCCATCATCGGCGACCCCGATCCCGAGGTGCTGTGGCGCGTGGAGCTGTTCTACAACGCCGTGGGTCTTGCGATCGAGCGGCAGACCGGCGTCATGGTCTCGCCCATGATGAAGATGCACCACGAAGGCTTCGGCCGCATGGTGCTGCTGGCCGGCCGGCTGGTGGTGGTCAACAAGCAGCTGCGCGATGTGCACCGCTTCGGCTTCGACAGCATGGAAAAGCTCGCCCAGGAGGCCGAAAAGCTGGTCAGTGCCGGCGTGGAGATGATCCGGCAGTTCCCCGAGGTGGCCAAGTATGGTTGAACCGCACCGCGGTGCGCAAAGGAGCAGATCATGAATCGAGTATTTGAACGCGGCCCCGAGGTGGACGTGCCGCACTGGATCGAGAGGCTGGAAACCGAGGAATTCGAACGGTTTCTGGCGGGCTGCAGGACGACTCAAGCAGAGGAAACCGACATGGAAGACGTAGAGACGCTGAAAGCGCAGGTGAAGAAGGCCAACGCGCGTGCCATGGAAATGAAGATGGCGCTGCACGACCTGTCCGAGGAGCTGCCGGCCGGCCTGGACAATGTGCTGGACGTGGCGCGTCAGACCCAGGAGGCGTTCCAGAATCTCGATGCGGCGCGCAAGAAGCTCGCCGCGGCCACGGCCTGAGGTCCAATCATGGCAGACATCGTGACCGTCACCCTGCCGGATGGGCGCAGCTGGACGCCCAAGTTCGTCCACAGCATCAACGAGGAAAAGTGCATCGGCTGCGGTCGCTGCTTCCGCGTGTGCGGGCGCGAGGTTCTGCAGTTGAAGGGTGTCAACGAAGAAGGCGAGTACGTCGAGATCGCCATGGGCGAGGACGAAGATGACGACGACGGCGAATATGAAAAGAAGGTGATGACCATCGTCAACCAGATGAACTGCGTCGGCTGTGAAGCCTGCTCCAAAATCTGCCCCAAGAAGTGCTACACGCACGAGGCCATGAGTTTGTAGGCAAATTGAAACGGCTTCAACGCCGCTGCGGAAAGGGGGTTCGTCTTGGCAGTGTTACTCAGCAAAGAATGGTTGCTTGCTCATGCGCGTGATCCGCTAGATGGGGTGGCACGTGTGTTCGCAGCCGTGATCGAATCCGCGGCACGGGGTGCCATACAGCCGCCCAATCTTGGATTGGG
>JAJXXS010000270.1 GCA_021780975.1 Pseudomonadota bacterium | reverse complement strand
CGGCCATACGCGTGGCGTCCGGCAATTTCGTCACTGCCAAGCCGTATGGAGTGCTCGATGGCGTGGACCTCATGCACACCGGGGAGGTGCGCCGAATCGACCATGAAGCCATCCATATGCGTCTGGCGGACAACGAACTGGTGCTGCTTTCCCCCATCGGCTATTCGCCCACCGGGGAGATCTTCAATCTTACCCTGGAAGATGTCGCCACCCAGACGGCGGTTGCCCTCAAGGCCGACAAGCTGGTGTTTTTCATGGAGACGGAAGGGGTCGCCGCCGCCCGCGGCAAGGCGATTTCGACGCTGACGGTTGCCGAGGGCGAACAATTCCTCAAAAAGTACCGCAAGCTCGCGGAGGATGTCGGCTTTTATTTGCCCGCCGCACTGGCAGCCTGCAACGGCGGCGTGAAGCGCGCCCACCTGGTGTCGCGCCATCGCGATGGCGCTCTTCTGGCCGAGCTGTTCACCCGGGAAGGGGTAGGCACGTTGGTGACACCCACGCCCTTGGAGGTGTTGCGGCGCGCCACGATAGGAGATGTCGGTGGCGTGCTCCAGCTGATCGAGCCCCTGGAGCAGGCGGGTGTTCTGGTGCGCCGCTCGCGCGAGTTGCTGGAGATGGAAATCGAGCGCTTCATGGTGCTGGTGTCGGATGGTGTGATAGCGGGCTGCATCGCGCTCTATCCGTTTGTGGAGGAGGCCGCGGGCGAGCTGGCCTGCCTTGCCGTGGCCCCGGACTACCGGCGTCGCGGCTACGGCGAGCAATTGCTGGAGGCAGGCGAGGCGCAGGCCAGGCGCCTGGGTTTGAAGCGCATTTTTGTCCTGACCACGCGTACCGAGCACTGGTTCGAGGAACGCGGCTTCGTGGAGAAAAATCTTGGTTCCCTGCCCAAGCAGCGCCAGGAACTCTACAACTACCAGCGGCGGTCCAAAGTCCTGGAAAAGGTGCTTGTCTAGGTGCTGGCGGAAGACGATTTTTCCCGCCGGGTCGAGGGTTCTAGCACCTCCCGGTAGCGCAAGGTTTTGACGATTGGCCAAGATGCGTTTTGTGGGACGTGCCTTCAGCGCGATGAGAATGCTGCCCATCCTGGCGGGGCTGTGTTGCCGCGCCGCCATGACGTGGGGCGCGGGCGCCCCCCCTGTTTTGAGGGTCGGGCTGTTCCCCAATTTATCTCCGGTGGCTTTGGTTCGCCTTTACGCTCCGCTAGGGAACTACCTGTCGGCGCAGTTGCAAGTTCCCGTGCAGCTTTATACCGCAACGAATTTCCGCGCCTTCATGCAGGCCCTGCAAGCAGGGCGCTACGAGCTTGCGGTGGCGCCGCCCCATCTTGCCTGGTTCGCCGTGGCGCACTGCGGTTACGTTCCGCTTGCCCGCTATACCGCGAAGATTCGTGGTGTCCTGGTGGTGCGCAAAGGCAGCGTGTTGAATTCGATCGCCGCCCTGCGCGGCAAACGCATCGCGTTTCCCGACCCGCTGGCGCTCATGACGCAAGCGATCGAAGCCGCCTTGGCCAAGGACGGACTCATGGCCGGCAGGGATTACCGGATAGTCATGGCGCAATCCCACAACAATGCCGCCATGATGGTGGTGCGGGGCGAGGCGGCTGCGGCCGGCATAGGCGGCATACCCTTGCGCAGCCTGCCAAGTGAGGTTGCCAGTCAATTGCGGGTCATCTACACCACCCCGGCCTTGTCGACGCAGTACCTGCTGGTTAAGGCCAGTGAACCGCTGGCCTTGCGCAATCGCATCCGCATGGGTTTGCTCGATTTTGCCAATACGCCTGCGGGGACGGCGTTCTTCAAACGCGGCGGCCTCGGAGGCATCGAGCCTGCGAGCGCCGCAGGCCTCGCCGCTTACCGGAAATACCTGCCCGCCACGTCTGGCACCGCACCGTGACGCTAAGCCTGAAAAACCGCCTGGTCCTCATCGCCCTCGTGGTCGAGGTGGCGGTATTCGTACTGCTCATCTTCAACAGCATGCGCTTGACGGACAAGGCGCTGGAGGAGCAGGGGCGGGCGCGCCTGGCGGAAACCAGCCACCTTCTCTCCGCCGCGCTGGGGCCCCTCATGGTGCAACAGGATCTTGCCACCACGCGCGACCTGGTGCAGGAACTCAAGCGCGACAACGATCTTACCTACATCAGCGTGATGGACGGCGGCGGTCAGGTGCTGGTGCAGGCAGGCCGGGCGGGCAGCCTGCTCACCACCGAGGTGCCCATCACGGTCGCGGGCGAACGCTATGGCTGGGTCAGCTTTGGACTTTCCGATAAATTCATGCGCAAGGCGCGCAGCGACCTGCTGCGCCAAAGCCTGGCGATTGCCTTGCTTGCCTTGTTGGGCACGGCCACGATATTGACGGTCCTGGGCTATTGGGTGGCGCGGCGCTTCGATGCCCTCATTTCTGCCAGTGAACGGGTAGCGGCGGGAGATTTTGCAACGGAGCTGTCTGTCGCCAGTCTGGATGAAGTCGGGCAACTGGAGCGCGCGTTCTCCGCCATGACGACGGCGGTGCGCGAGCATTTGCAGCGCGCGCGCGAGGATGAGGATCGTTTCCATGCGATTGCCGATTACACCTACGATATGGAGTTGTGGTTTTCGGCCGAAGGCAAGCTGCGGTGGGTAAACCCCTCGGTGGAGCGCATACTCGGCATGAGCGTGGCGGAATGCCTCGCGATGCAGGATTTCCCCCTGCCTATCGTCCATCCGGAGGATCGCGCGCCCGCCGAATTCCAGTTGCGGCAGGCGCTGCGGGGCAGCAGCGGCTCGGGATATGCGTGCCGTCTGATGCGCAAGAACGGCACTTCCTTTTGGGTCATCGTCAACTGGCAGCCCATCTATGATGGCACCGGCCAGTACCAAGGCATACGCGCGAGCATACACGACATCAACGACCTCAAGGCCGTTGAGGCATCCCTGAAGGACGCCATCTCCGACCTGCGCCTGGCGGAAAGCCTGCAGCTGCGCTATCTGGAGGATTCCGAGCAGGAGCGCGCCCGGCTGGTGTCCCTCCTCTCGGCGATGACGCTGGGCATCCTGTTCGTCGGCGCAGACGGCCGCGTGACCTACCACAACCCGGCTTTCAACCGCATGTGGATGATAGGGGATCAAGCGCCTCTCATCGGCTTGCCGGTCAACGAGGTGCTGGGGCATTCCACGAGCGTGCTGGCGCGGCCGGACCATTTCTCCAAGCACCTGCTGTCGGTGCTGGAAACCCGCGAGGTGTCCGACAGCTTCGAAATCCAGATGAGCGACGGCCGCGTCATCACCGAACTGGATTATCCGGTGCGCGACAAGGATGGCAGCTTCATCGGCCACCTGTGGATTTACGAAGACGTCACGCGCGAGCGCCAGACCGCCGCACAGCTGGTCTATCTGGCCGAGCGCGATGCTCTGACCGGCCTCTACAATCGCCACCGCTTCCAGGAGGAGCTCTCCCGCATGCTCATGGATGCGGAGCGCAGCCAGAGCCGCTGCGCCGTCATGTTCTTCGACCTGGACGAATTCAAGGCAGTGAACGACAACTTCGGCCATCGCGCTGGCGACGCGCTGCTTATCCGCGTGGCAGGGGAAATAGGCGCCCTGATCCGTCGCAACGAGGTGTTTGCGCGGCTGGGCGGGGACGAGTTCGCCGTCCTGCTGCCCATGTTGAGGGACGGCGAGGCCGAGGCTCTGGCAGAGCGTATCGTGCGCGCCGTGGCGCAGATCCCTTTCCGCTTCGAGGGCCAGAACATCCGCCTCACGGCCAGCCTGGGGATTGCCTATTTCCCCGACCAATCGCAGGATGCGGACGATCTGGTGGCGAAAGCGGACATGGCCATGTACCAGGCCAAGGAGGCGGGCAAGAACACCTGGCGCGTGTATCGCCTATCGACGGGTCAGGGCGGCGAGCCGCTAAGCCGCCTGACATGGAGCGAGCGTATCAGTCATGCCCTCGAACAGGGCCTCTTTCAACTCCATTTCCAGGGCATTTACCGCACCGCGGACGGAGCCCTTTCCCATCTGGAAGCGCTCATCCGCATGCGCGACGAAAAGGATCCGACGCGCCTCATCATGCCATCCCACTTCATCCCGGTGGCGGAGAAAAGCGGCCGCATACTCGATATCGACCGCTGGGTGATCACCGCCGCGATCAGCGTGCTGACGCAGCAGCCCCAACTGCCGGGCATCGCTGTGAACCTGTCTGCGCGTTCCCTAGGTGAGGCTTCCTTGCCGCAGTTCATCGTCGATTCCCTGCAGGAGCGGGGGGTGGCGCCGGCGCGCTTTATCGTGGAACTGACGGAAACCGATGCCGTCGCCGACTTGCAGGATGCCCAACGCTTCATTGAGGCCTTGCGGCAAAGAGGCTGCGGGGTGTGCCTGGATGATTTCGGCACCGGCTTCGCCTCGTTTGCCTACCTCAAGCACATCCGCGCCGACACCATCAAGATCGACGGCATGTTCATCCGCGACCTGTATGCCGATCCCGACAACCAGGTGTTTGTGCGCGCCATCGTCCAGGTGGCGCGCGGCCTCAAGAAGACCGTGGTCGCCGAATATGTCGAGGAGGCGCGCACGCTGGCGCTGCTGAAGGAGCTTGGCGTGCAGTTGGTGCAGGGCTATTACCTCGACAAGCCGACCGCGGCTCACCCCGCCCTGCAGGGCGGCTGAATTCAAGGCAGAAAAAAGCCCCGCACCTGGCGGGGCTTTTGCTGCGCGAATGTTGCTGCAAGGCAGCGATCAGCGCTTGGAGAACTGCTTGCGGCGACGGGCCTTGTGCAGGCCGACTTTCTTGCGCTCCACCGTGCGGGCATCGCGCGTCACCAGGCCGGCTGCCTTGAGTGCGGGCTTGAGGTTGGCGTCGTAGTCGATCAGCGCGCGCGTGATGCCGTGGCGCACCGCCCCGGCCTGGCCGGTTTCACCACCGCCGGACACATTGACCATGATGTCGAAGCGGCCGGTCATTTCAGTGACCACGAGGGGCTGACGTGCCACCATGCGGCCGGTCTCGCGGGAGAAATATTCGTCTATGGGCTTGCCGTTGACTACGATGGCGCCGGATCCGGATTTGATGAAAACACGC
>JAJXXS010000197.1 GCA_021780975.1 Pseudomonadota bacterium | reverse complement strand
TCTCACGGCGCTGGCGGTGGCACCGTCGGCATCGTAGTCGCCAACGATGAGCAGCTTCTGGCCGGCAGCGATGGCTTCGGCCAGCAGGCGGGCGGCCGTATCTGCACCCAGCAACTGCTCCGGCGGCAGCAGCTGTCCGAGGCGGTGCTGGATGTCCTGCGCGCCTTGCACGCCGCGCGCGGCGTAGAGGCGCGCCAGCAGCGGTGGCAGGCCTTCGCTTTGCAGGCGGCGGGCGAGCTGGGGGTCGTGGGGGCGTTGTTGGATGCGGGTCAAGGCGTGGCGGGTGGCGGACTGTGTCAGGCGCAATGGTAAGGCCAACATGGGGCATAGGCGTGCTCGTGCCTGCGGGCGCAGGCAGCGACATGGGCGGGAAGGACTATGGTCCGGTGTATTAACGCACGCTAATATTCCTACCCTGAAATGCCCGCCGCGACGGGCACGGGGCGGGGCCGGTCGGGTCGCCGCCGTTTCGCGATGGACGACACTGGAGATACCTGCCATGAAATGGAACGGATTTTTGCGCTGGCTGCTGCCCGCGATATTGGCCTTGACCCTGCTGCCTCAGGCCTATGCGGCCGATCAGGGCAGCGAAGCCACTTTGAAGGGGGCTTCGTCGGTCTACAAGATCAAGATCGAGAAGGGTGTGAGCCTGTCCGACGCCGTGCAGTCGATGCAGCTGCGCGCCAACGACCTTAACCTCAAGCAGGTGTCCGAGCTGCCGCTGTCCGAGCAGGTGGCGGCCATGACCGGCAAGCCGCAGCGGCGCATGACCATCTTCCAGTTCTGCAACGCCCTCATTGCCAAGCAGCTGGTGGACTACAACGTCGATTTCTCGGTCTTTCTGCCCTGCCGCATCGCCCTGATCGAGGACAGCAAAGGCCAGGGCTGGCTGGTGATGATGGACATGGACGTGCCGACCCTGGCCAAGGACTACCACATCCCGCCCAAGCTGGCGCAGGAGATGGAAAGCGTGCGCGAGCAATTGAAGAGCATCATGCAGGCAGGCTCCAGCGGCGCGTTGTGATGCGACGGCGGCGCTGTGACAAAGCGCTGCCGTACGGGTACGCTAGCGCGTGTGTCACGTCCCAGCCTACCCAACTATGAAGGGGGCGCCGTGAAACCCGCTGCTGTGCGCGGGTTTGCCGTGGCGTCCGTACTGGAACCGTCTCGATCCCGCGCCTCCTGCGGCCAGCAATTGCGCGCCGCAGCCGGAGCCATGCAATCCTGGCTCCGCCTTCTCTTGCCTTTACTGCTTGGCGCGCTCCTGAGCGGACCGGCGCGTGCCGTCATCGGCGGCAGCGGCCCGGTCGCGGATCTGCCCGGGCAACCCTTCAGCGGGGTGGTCGCGGTGCTGTCCGGCAACGGCACCTACAGCGGCGCGTTGGTGGGGTCCCGGTGGGTGCTCACGGCCGCGCATGTGGTGGCCGGCCGACAGCCTGGCGCCGTGCGCATCCGCTTCAACCTGCCTGGCGGCCCCGTCATCGTGCCGGCGGACGCCATCCGGGTTTATCCCGGATTCCACGGCGCCAAGCCCGGACCAGACGGCGTCTGGTATGGCGACCTCGCCCTGGTGCGGTTGAGCACTCCGGCCCCGGCCGCCGCGCAGCGCTACCGCTTTTACCGCGGCCCCGCGTTGCATGCCACCATCACCTTCGTCGGCTATGGTGCCTGGGGCGATGGCAATGTCGGCCAGCAAGGCGGCAGCAATGCAGCGACGGCGCGCATGGGGCGCAACCGCATCGACGTGGTGCTGCCGGCCGGCGCAGACGGCAAGGTGTATGTCTATGACTTCGACGGCCCCGACGGACTGGGCAACCGTTTCGGCAATGCCGCCGATCCGGCCAATCAGGCCATTCTCGGCGAGGGGGTCTTCGGCGGCGGCGATTCCGGGGCGCCAGTCTTTGTCGAGCGCAGGGGGGGCTGGCGCCTGCTGGGCATCGCCGTGTTCGTGGCCCCGCCGCAGGCGGGCGCTCCCCTGCGCTTCGGGTCGATTGGCGGCGGCACGATAGTGGCGGCTTATCTGCCCTGGATAGAAGGCGTCCTGAGCGGACGCTGACGCCGGCGCGAGGGCGCCCGCCGGCTCGGTTAGAATTCAGGCGGAACAGCCTTATTCATCCTTCGTGCCTGCGGGGCCATGCGCGCAGCCCGCAGTGGAGAGAACTTCATGTATTTCGTGGTTACCGGTGCAGCCGGCTTCATAGGTGCCAATCTGGTCAAGGCGTTGAATGAACGCGGCATCAGCGACATTCTCGCGGTGGACAACCTGACGCGCGGCGACAAATTCAGGAATCTCGCGGACTGCGACATCGCCGATTACCTGGACAAGCAGGAATTCCTCAAGGCGCTCGACAGCGGCGTGCTGGAGGGCGCGGTGGAGGCGATATTCCACGAGGGGGCATGTTCCGACACCATGGAAGCCGATGGCCGCTACATGATGGAGAACAACTACCGCTACTCCACCCAACTGCTGGAGTTCTGCCAGAACGAGGAGGTGCCATTGTTGTACGCCTCTTCCGCCAGCGTCTATGGCGGCGGCCGGGTGTTCAGGGAGACGCGCGAGCACGAGGCGCCGCTCAATGTCTACGGCTACTCCAAGTTTCTCTTCGACCAGTACGTGCGCCGCATGTGGGGCCAGCGCAGCGCACAGATCGTCGGCTTCCGCTATTTCAACGTCTACGGCCCGCGCGAGCAGCACAAGGGGCGCATGGCCTCGGTGGCCTTCCATTTCTTCAATCAATATCGCGCGGAAGGCAAGGTGCGCCTGTTCCAGGGCAGCGGCGGCTACGCCGATGGCGAGCAGCGGCGCGACTTCGTCTCCGTCGAAGACGTGGTGAAGGCGAACCTGTGGTGCTACGACCACGGCGCCGTGTCCGGCATCTTCAATCTCGGCACCGGGCGTTGCCAGAGCTTCAACGACGTGGCGGTGGCCACCGTCAATGCCTGCCGCGCCGAGGCGGGGGACGCACCGCTGACGCTGGAGCAGATGCGCAGCCAGGGCATCGTCAGCTACATCGATTTCCCCGAGGCGCTCAAGGGCAAGTATCAGAGCTACACCGAGGCGGACATCGGGGCGCTCCGGCAGGCCGGCTACGAAGCGCCGTTCTTGAGCGTGGAAGAAGGGGTTGCGCGCTATGTCCGGCATCTCCTGAAGGGCTGAGCCATGGTGCAGTGGAAGCATATCGAGGATACCGTCGGCAACACGCCGCTCGTGCGCCTCAAGCGCATGCCGGGAAATACCAGCAACATCATCCTGGTGAAGCTGGAGGGCAACAACCCGGCCGGCTCGGTGAAGGATCGTCCCGCCCTGTCCATGATCCGGCGGGCCGAGGCGCGCGGCGAAATCAAGCCCGGCGACACCCTGATCGAAGCCACCAGCGGCAACACGGGCATCGCCCTGGCGATGGCTGCGGCCATGATGGGCTACCGCATGGTGCTGGTCATGCCCGAGCATTTGTCGGTCGAGCGCCGCCAGACCATGGGCGCTTTCGGTGCGCGCTTCGTGCTCACGCCGCGCGCCGGCGGCATGGAAGCGGCCATCGACATGGCACGGCGCATGGAGGCGGCAGGCGAGGGCAGGATACTCGACCAGTTCTCCAATCCGGACAATCCGCTCGCCCACTACGAAGGCACGGGTCCGGAAATCTGGCGCGACACCGGGGGCCGCATCACCCACTTCGTGTCCAGCATGGGCACCACCGGCACCATCATGGGGACTGCGCGCTTTCTGAAGGAAAAAAGCGCCGCCATCCAGATCGTCGGCGTGCAGCCCGAGGAAGGCGCGCAGATTCCTGGCATACGCAAATGGCCGCCGGAATACCTGCCCAGGATCTGCGACTTCAGCCAGATCGACCGCATGATCTATGTCGGGCAGGCCGATGCCGAGGAGACCACGCGGCGGCTGGCGCGCGAGGAAGGCATCTTTGCCGGCGTGTCCTCCGGCGGTGCGCTGTTCGCCGCCTTGAAACTGAGCGCGGAGGTGGAAAACGCCGTCATCGTCTCCATCGTCTGCGACCGCGGCGACCGTTATCTTTCCACCGGCGTGTTTCCGGCCTGATGGCGAAGGCGCGCGCCGTTTATTCTTGCACCGAGTGTGGGGCGGTGACGCCCAAATGGCAGGGCCAGTGCCCTGGCTGCGGGTTGTGGAACACGCTGGTGGAAACCGTCGCCGAAGCAACCCCGCCCTCGCGCTATGCGGCCCTTTCCACCACGAGTGAGGTGCAGCTGCTGTCCGCCGTGGACACGGCCGAGGATGCCCGTGTCGCCACCGGCATCGCCGAGCTTGACCGCGTTCTCGGCGGCGGCCTGGTGCGCGGGGGCGTCATCCTCATCGGCGGCGATCCCGGGATCGGCAAATCCACCCTGCTGCTGCAGGCGCTGGCGCATCTGGCAGACAGCCACAGCGCGCTCTACGTGAGCGGCGAGGAATCCACGCGCCAGATCGCCCTGCGCGCCAAGCGGCTGCAGCTGGAGGCGCCCGGGCTCCCCATGCTGGCGGAGATCCAGCTGGAAAAGATCCTCGCCGCCCTGGCGCAGCAGCAGCCCTTCGTCGCCGTGGTGGATTCCATCCAGACGCTCTATTCCGAAGCCTTGCAGTCGGCGCCGGGTTCGGTGGCGCAGGTGCGCGAATGCGCCGCCCAACTCACGCGCTACGCCAAGCAGAGCGGCACGGTGATCCTGCTGGTAGGCCACGTCACCAAGGAAGGGGCGCTGGCCGGCCCCCGTGTGCTGGAGCATATCGTCGACACCGTCCTGTATTTCGAGGGCGATGCCGGCTCCTCCTTCCGCCTGGTGCGGGCGTTCAAGAACCGCTTCGGGGCGGTCAACGAACTGGGCGTCTTCGCCATGACGGAGACCGGCCTGAAGGGCGTGAGCAATCCTTCCGCCATGTTCTTGTCGCGCCACGGCCAGCCGGTCCCTGGCAGTTGCGTGATGGTGACGCAGGAAGGCACGCGTCCGCTGCTGGTGGAGATCCAGGCCCTGGTGGACACCACTCATGCGCCCAGTCCGCGGCGCCTGTCGGTCGGCCTGGAGCAGAACCGCCTCGCCATGCTGCTGGCCGTGCTGCACCGCCATGCCGGCATCGTCTGCTTCGACCAGGATGTCTTCATCAACGCCGTGGGCGGCGTGAAGATCACCGAGCCGGCCGCCGATCTGGCGGTGCTCGCCGCCATCGTTTCATCCCTCAGGAACAAGCCCCTGCAGGACAAGACGGCGGTGTTCGGAGAAGTGGGGCTGGCCGGGGAAATCCGCCCCGTGCAGCGCGGCCAGGAGCGGTTGCGGGAAGCGGCCAAGCTGGGGTTTACGCGCGCCGTCGTGCCGGAGGGGAACAAGCCCAAGCAGGGCATCGGCGGTCTGGAAGTGGTGCCGGTGAGCCGCCTGGAAGCGGCGCTGGACTATTTTTTCTGAGGATCCGCCGCGCTCCCGGCCGCGCCATGGGCGCGCAGGTATTTGGCCCGGTCGGCGCGCAGTTTCTTGAGCTGTTTTTCCGCAGCGATGACGTCGGGATAGAGTGGCGTGTATTTGGCCAGCAGTTCGCTGCGCTTGACCTCCAGCTCGGCGATCTTCTGGTCTATGCCGCGGATATAGGGGGTGTCGGCAGGCAGCGTGAGGACGCTGATGCTGGATTTGTGGTGCGGCGTGAGCCCCAGGACGGCGGGTGGCGGTAGGGCGGTCGTCGGGAGCGTTGAGGGGAGGGGCGGCACAGGCACCGCTGCGGGGGCTGCGCTCTGTGCCAGGAGGGGCGCGCGTTCGGTCTGGTGGGATTCCCAGCCCATGCGATAAAGCGCCCAACCCGCGAGCAGCATGAGCGCGGTTGCCAGGAAATAGCGGCCCCAGCGCGGACGCGCCGGAGCCCTCGGTGGCGCGTCCGGGTGTTGCTGCAGCCTGCGCAGGTCGGCTGCCAGATCGCCCGCCGTGGCGTAACGGTCTTGCGGATGCTTGGCCAGGCACTTGAGGATGATGCGGTCCAGCTCCGGCGGGATGCCGGCGCGCAGTTCCCCGGGCGCGGGCACAGGGCTGTTGACGATGCGGAACAGCAGGGCGGGCAGGGCTTCGGCATCGAAGACAGGGCGGCCCGTGAGCATCTCGTGGCAGACCGCGCCGAGGGAGAAGATGTCGGAACGCCCGTCCACCGCCTCGCCCCTGACCTGCTCGGGAGACATGTAACGCGGCGAGCCCAGCATCATGCCGGCGCGCGTCTTGTCCGAGGCGGCTGCGAGATAGGCGATGCTGAAATCGGTCAGCTTGATGGTGCCGCGGTCAGCGCTGACGATCACGTTGGAGGGCTTGACGTCGCGGTGCACGACACCGTGTTCGTGCGCGTAGGCCAGGCCCTCAGCCATCTGCAGGGCGGTATCGATCATCAGGTCGAGCGGCAGGCCGTTGCAGGCGTCGAGGATCTCCCGCAGGTTCTTGCCCGGCAGGTATTCCATGGCAATGTAGATGAGCTCATCCGTCTCGCCGACGTCGTAGATGGTGACGATGTTGGGGTGCGAGAGCCGTCCCGCGCTTTGCGCCTCGCGCAGGAAGCGCACCTCGAATTCGCGGCGCGCCTCGGCATCGAGATGCAGAGGGATGGTCTTGATCGCCACGTCGCGCTCGATGAGGGGATCGCGCGCGCGAAACACCTGCCCCATGCCGCCCTGGCCGATCTCCTCGATCAGCTCATAGCGCCCGATCTGCGTCAGCGGCAGCGCGTCAGGTTGGCTGGCAGTGGACGATCTGGCCATGGATATCGCTGCTTTGCGGGCTCATGAGCCACACGTACCAGGGCAGGATGGACGCTGCGGTGGCAATTTCCTCGGGCGCCTCGCCGGGGTGGGTGCGGGTGCGGAATGGGCTCTGCACGGGACCGGGAATGAGGGTGTTGATACGCACGGCGGGGGTCAGTTCAAGTTCCTGGTCCCAGATGCGCGTAAGGCCTGCCAGAGCTTCCTTGGAGAGGGCGAAGCCGCCCCAGTAGGCGCCTGCGTCATGGGCGTGGGATTCGCCGGTGAACACCACCGAGGCGTCGGGCTGCTGCAGCATCCACGGCATGCAGGCGCGCGTGAGGGCGAAGGGGGCGACGAGATTGACGCGCATCAGCGTCTGCCACTGTTCCAGGGTCTGGTGCTCCAGGCGGGTGAGCTGGAAAAAGCTTTGCGCGCTGTGGAGAATGCCGTGCAGCCCCTTGAGATGGTAGACGATGGTCTGCGCCAGGCGTTCGAAGCCGGCGTCGTCCGCGGTTGCCAGATCGAAAGGGAACATTGCGGGCTCCGGCCCACCTGCCTCCTTGATGGCATCGTAGGTCTTTTCCAGGCGCGCTTCGTTGCGCCCAAGCAGCGCCACCGTGGCGCCGAAGCGCGCGTACGCGAGGGCGGCGGCGGCACCCAGGCCGGAACTGGCTCCGGTGACCAGGATCACGCGTCCGGCGAGGCAATCTTGCGGTAGAGGGGGGACTGGGTAATGCATCTCGATGCGCTTTCGGCGGATAGTCTAAGGCTTAATTGTGTCGCGGATTGTAACCCGGCCATGACAGCCCCTTCGAGCGTGGCTGGGAAAGGGCCGGCCACATAGTCCCCCGCCAGCATCAGGCGGGGATGGGGGGTGTCGGCCGGCGGCCTGCGCAACTGTGGCACGCAGGCAAAGGCCGCCTGCTTCTCGGTGATGACTTTGCATGCCAGGGGCTCAGGCAGGTTTTCAAGCCGCCGCCGCAAGGCGAGGTGGCAGCGTCTCGCCCAAGCGCTGTTTTCTCCCAGGGGAGCGCGCACGGCGCTCTGCACCACCGCGATGAGGCCCGCTTGGCCGTGGCTCGCGCCGCGGTCGAAGGCAAAATGCGCGGCCTCGTCCATGAGCCCGATCATGGGCTCGGGCAGGCTTGTGCCCTGAGGGTAGCGCAGATAGGCGGTGCGGATGGCGTAGGCGGTCAGGTTCAGGAGATCGCGGCGCAGCGCCTCCCACGGCTCGCCCGCGGGCAGGGCCAGGGCGGCCTGGCGCGGCGCCGCGGCAACGATCGC
This sequence comes from Pseudomonadota bacterium, assembly GCA_021780975.1. GTDB lineage: Bacteria > Pseudomonadota > Gammaproteobacteria > Burkholderiales > Thiobacillaceae > JAJXXS01. Next base: position 12,444 of record JAJXXS010000197.1, on the reverse strand, counting down.
GGCGTCGAAGCTGGCATCAAAGTCGCGCCCGCTGAGACGCACGGAGCTCGCCTCCGGAAGCACGCTTGCCACCCGCAGTCCGGTGATGATGCGTGCGCCACGCGCGTGCAGGAAATGAGCCGCGGGTTCTGCCAGGATGCGTCCCAGGTCGACGCGGGGGAGGAGAAAGTCGCTGTCGCCGCGGCGGCCATGCAGCGCGACTCGGAGCACGTGCGCGAGAACCTGCGCGGAGGCCTCCTGCAGCGGCGTGTTGAGGGCAGAGGCGCAAAGAGGCTGCCACCAGGCGGCCAGCAGGCGCGGCGGCTGCGGCTGCAGGGCCGCTGCCGCGGTGAGCGGGCCGCCGTCTCCCGCAAGCTGGCGTTCCAGGCGCGCCATGCCGCGCAGGAGAGCGATCTTGTCGCGTGGGCGCAGGCCCTGTGCGCGCAGCAATCCGGCCAGGAGGTGCAGCGGTGCCGGCAGCCTGGGCAGCCGCAGGGAGAATTCGCCGGGCACGCTGAAGCGCATGGGCAGGCGCCAGAAGGCCTGCGCAACAAGGCCGGGCTCCAGCCGTTCGATGAGTTGCAGGCTGGCCTTGTAGGCGCCCAAGAGCATGTGCTGGCCGTTGTCGACGGCGAGGCCGTTCCAGTCCACCCGCCGGGCGCGCCCACCCAGGTGCGGGGCCGCTTCCAGGAGCGTCACCTGATGGCCTCTTGCCGCCAGCTCGACGGCGGCCGCCATGCCGGCCCAGCCGCCGCCCACCACGGCGACTGCGCTCATGGCATGCGGCCAAGCAGATAGATGCGCGCAGTGAGCCAGAACTTGCGCAGGGGGGTGAGCGCGTAGCGCCGGTCCAGCACCTGAAAATCGTCGCGCCGTATTTCGCGCAGCAGGGCGCGGTAGATCGCGCCCATGGCCAGGCCGGCCCGCTGGGATTTGCGGTCTGCGCGCGGGAGCGCGGCGAAGGCGCGCGCATAGTAGTCTTCCGCGCGCCGCCATTGATGCTCCATGAGCGCACGGAAGGCTGGCGAGGGCTGCGCGCGCAGGATCTGCGCCGGCGCGACTCCGAACTGCGCCAGTTCGTCGCGCGGGAGATATATCCTCCCGCGCCTGGCGTCCTCCCCGACGTCGCGGATGATGTTGGTGAGTTGCAGCGCCACGCCCAGGTCATGCGCATACTTGTGCGTGGCGCGCTGCCGGTAGCCGAGGATTTGCGCGGCAATCTGCCCGACCACGCCGGCGACCCGGTGGCAATATAGCTGCAGGGCCTTGAAATCGGCGTAAGCGGAACGTTCCAGGTCCATGGCCATGCCATCGAGGATTTCCTGCAGCTGCGCGCGGTCGATGGTGCTGGTTCGCAGAAAGGGAGCCAGCGCCTGGCCGACCGGATGACGCGGCGCGCCGGCATAGAGGCGATCGATCTCCTCGTTCCACCAGGCCAGTTTGAGGCGCGCCACTTGGGGGTCGCGGCAATCGTCCACGATGTCGTCCAGTTCCCGGCAGAGGGCATAGAAGGCGGTGAGGGCGCGGCGCTGCCCCGCCGGCAGGAAGAGGAAGCTGTAATAAAAGCTGGAGCCGCTGGCAGCCGCCTTGTCCTGGCAGTAACGATCGGGATCGGCCATGGTCTCAGCGCCGCGCCAGCGCGCGCCAGAGCATCACGACGCCATCCCAGGCACCCAGCCTGACGGGGGCCTTGAGCACGGCGGCGGGGGCCGCGTACAGCTTGCGCAGGACGCGTTCTCCTCCCGCCACGATCATGCGCACCTCCAGGCCGGTGCGTCCGGGCAGGGCAAGCCCCAAGGGAGCGCCCGCCTGCAGCAGCCGGCGTGCCCGCTCGATCTGTCCGCGCATGAAGGTCTCCCACAAGGGGGTGGTGAAATCACCGCGCAGGTGCTGGCGCAGGATGCCGTGCCGGCGCAGCTCATCCTGGGGCAGATAGATGCGGCCTTTGGCGAGGTCGACGGCGATGTCCTGCAGGAAATTGATGAGCTGCAGACTGGTGCAGATCGCATCGGAATAGCCCTGGTGGCGCGGATCGTCGTCGCCGAACAAGGCGAGCATGAGGCGGCCGACCGGATTGGCGGAACGCCGGCAGTAATCCATGACGGCGCCGAAGTCGGCATAAGTGGTCTGGCTTACATCCTGGCGGAAGGCGGAAAGCAGGGAATAGAACGGCTCCAGCGGCAGGCGATGGCGCTCGATGGCGGCGGCGAGATCGCGGAACAGGGGCGTGTGCGGCTCCGCGCCGGCAGCGATGCGATCCACTTCAAACTCGTATTCGCGCAGGGCGGCGAGACGCTCCTGCGCCGTCATGTCGCCCTCGTCGGCGAGGTCGTCGGCGCTGCGTGCGAAGCGGTAGATAAGCAGCACCGGCACGCGCAGGCGCGCGGGCAGAAGGCGGGAGGCCACTGGAAAATTCTCGTAGTGGCCCGCGGCGGACATGGGGGAATCCAGGGAACGGCCTCGGCTGAAAGCTGAGCGGATTATATACAGCGCCCGGACCGCTGCCCAAGGTTCCTGCCCGCCCGGCGCAGCAGTTCCAGCCAGAGCCCCCCGGCAAGGATGAGACCCAGCGCAGCCAGAAGCATGGGCAGGTCGGGGCGCGCGAAATCCATGATACGGCGCAGCACGGGCAGCCAGATCGTCGCGGCCAGGACCAGGCCCACGGCCGCGAGCATGCGCGGCAGCCAGGGGTTGTCCATGCGCAGATTGGCCAGGGTCGCGCGCGCTGGGTCGCGATTGGCCAGGATGAGCACAAACAGGCTGATGATCAGCGCGACGAAGACGCCGCCGCGCGCCATGGCGGGGGGCCAGGCGGCTACCTGCATGGCCGCGTAGCCGGCCAGCAGGATGACCGACAGGCCGAATCCCTGCGCCAGGGCCGCGCCGATCTTGCGCAGTGCGAATGGGCTGGTGCCGAGCGGCCGCGGCGGCCGCTTCATGATGTCGGCCTCAGCGGGCTCGGCCTCGAAGGCAACCGAGCAGGCCGGGTCGATCAGCAGTTGCAGCAGCACGATATGGACAGGCAGCAGGAGAGTGGGCCACGGCAGCAGCGCCGGGATCAGGGTGAGGGCGATGATCGGCACGTGGGCGGCAAAAATGAAGCGCGTGGCCTTGGCGATGTTGTCATAGATGCGGCGTCCCTGGCGCACGGCCGCAACGATGCTGGCAAAGCTGTCATCCAGCAGCACCAGGGCGGCCGCCTCGCGCGCGACATCGGTGCCGCGCTCGCCCATGGCGATGCCGACATCGGCAGCCTTGAGGGCGGGAGCGTCGTTGACCCCGTCGCCGGTCATCGCCACCACTTCCCCGGCCTGCTGCAGCACGCGCACCAGTCGAAGTTTCTGCTCCGGCTGCAGGCGGGCGCACAAATCCGCCTGCCTCACGCGCTCGCGCAGGGAGGTGTCGTCCAGCGCGTCGACTTCCGCGCCGGTGATGACCGCGGGGCGTTCCGATAGCCCCACTTGGCGGGCGATGGCGCGTGCGGTGGCGGGGTGGTCACCCGTCAGCATGAGGACGCGGATGCCGGCGGCACGGCATTCGGCGATGGCCGCGGGAACTTCCGGGCGGGGCGGGTCGAGGAAGCCGATCAGACCTAGGAAGCTGAAATCGAAATCGTGCTGGCTGTGCGGTGGCGTGTTTCCCCGCCATTCGCCCTGGGCTACGCCGAGCACGCGCAGACCGCGTTCGGCCATGGCATACACCTGTTCCTGGAGGGTGGCGCGTGCCGCCGCAGGGAGGTGGCAAAGATCGGCTACTGCCTCGGGCGCGCCCTTGGTGGCGAGCAGATAGCGCGATGGCTCGTTGCTGGAGAACACGCGCGTCATCGCCAGGATTTCGGGGGAGAGGTCGTATTCGAACTCGGGGTTGCGGTCGTCGTGGATGTGTTCGGTGCCCGCAAGCCGGTCATGGCCGAAGGCCTGGATCGCCTTCTCCATGGGGTCGAACGGGTCAGCTGGCGTCGCCAGCATGGCGAACTCGACCAGGGCATGAAACGGCTCGGGGAGTTCCCGCCCCGTGGCGTCTAGGAACGACTCTCCTTCCGCCACCAGTTCGGCCACCTGCATGCGGTTCTGCGTCAGCGTGCCGGTCTTGTCCACCGCCAGCACGGTGATCGCGCCGAGCGCCTCGACCGCAGGCACGTGCCGGGTCAGCACCTTGATCCTGGCGATGCGCCAGGCGCCCAACGCGAGGAACACGGTGAGGATGACCGGGATCTCTTCGGGCAGGGTGGCCATCGCCAAGGCGATTCCGGAGAGCAGGCTTGGCAGCAGTGGACGCTCGTTCTGCAGCCAGTTCAGCAGCACCAGGGCCGTCGCCAGGGCGAGGGCAAGCACGGTAAGCGCGCGGATGAGCGCGCGCGACGATAGCTGCAGTGCGGAGTCCGGCTCCGCCGTTGCGGCGAGCGCCTGCCCGATGCGCCCCACCGCGGAGGAGGCGCCCACCGCCTGCACGACGGCGATCCCCACCCCTTTGGTGATGACCGTGCTGGCGTACAGGAAGGGCGTGTTCTCACCACCGGGGCGGCCAAACTCGACGTCCCCGGCGGCGGATGCCGCCTTGCTCGCCGCCACGGGTTCTCCGGTGAGGAGAGACTCGTCGACACTCAGTTGCCCCTGGCGCAGCAGCGCATCGGCTGGGATGCGGTCGCCTTCGTGCAACACCAGCACATCGCCGCGCACCACCTCGCGCCCTGGGATGCGCAGTTCACGGCCATCGCGGATGACCAGGGCGCGCGGCGCGGAGAGGTCGCGCAGCGATTCCAGCGCACGCTGGGTCTTGTGTTCCTGCGCCACCGTGATGCCGATCACGACGCCGACGAAGGCGAGCAGGAACAGGGCCTCCGCGCGGTCGCCGAGGAGCAGATATATGCCTCCCGCCACCAGCAGCATGAGGAACATCGGCTCGCCGACTATGCTCGCCAGGATGGCGCCGAAAGATTTTGGCGTGGTTCCCGGGAGCAGATTGGGGCCATCCTGGGCCAGCAAACTGGCGGCGGCGGCGGCATCGAGTCCGCTGCAGAGGTGGGTGCAGGATCCGAGCGCGCTGCCGGAGCCCGCGCGCATGAGCGGGTTCATCGGCGTGGTGCGCGGCGGCAAACTCATAAGACCATAATATAGGCGATGACCCGAGCGCGCATGACCTGGCCACTGGGGGTCGCCCATAAGGAGAAGCAAGCCATGGCAAAAAAATTTCCCGCGGTGCCCTACCCGGACGCGCCTTCCACCGAGGAGTACGAGCACGACCTCCATCTGCTGCAGATTGAACTGGTCAAGCTGCAGAAGCAGCTCATCGCGCACGGCGACCGCATCCTGGTGATCTTCGAGGGTCGCGACGGTGGTGGCAAGGATGGCACCATCAAGCGCATCGTCGAGCATCTCTCCCCGCGCGAGACGCGCGTGGTGGCGCTGGGCAAGCCATCGGACCGTGATCGCACGGCGTGGTATTTCCAGCGCTACGCTCCCTACCTTCCGGCAGCCCAGGAAATGGTCCTGTTCAACCGCAGCTGGTACAACCGCGCCGGCGTCGAGCGCGTGATGGGGTTCTGCACAGATGATGAGTACGGGGAATTCATGGAAACCGTCCCCGCCTTCGAACAGATGCTGGTGCGCTCCGGCATCACCCTCATCAAGTACTACCTGGACATCAGCAAGACCGAGCAGAAGGCGCGTCTTGAGGCACGGCGCAAGGATCCACTCAAGCAATGGAAGCTGAGTCCTATCGACGCGGCGGCGCAAAAGCACTGGCGCGACTACAGCGCCTGTCGCAACGAAATGTTCGCGCGCACGCACACGGCGAGCGCGCCCTGGACGGTGGTGCGCGCCGACGACAAGAAGCTGGCACGCCTCAATGTCATCAGGAATCTGCTTGGGCGCGTGGACTACGCCGGCAAGGAGCGCGGCCTGGCGCTGGCCAACCCGGACATCGTCTTCACCTACGCGGATGACTATATTGAAAACGGCATGATTGCACCCTGAAGGAAAGAACGATGATGCGGCCGTTGACGAGCACGGAAGCGGAAAAGCCGTCGGCAGAGTCCATTTTCAAGCAACTCGAAAGCTCTCCCGATCGGGGACTAAGCGAGGCCGAAGCCCAGCGCCGGCTCACCAAATTTGGCCGCAACGCCCTGGAGGAGAAGAAGACCAGCCCGCTGCGTCGTTTCCTCGGTTACTTCTGGGGGCCGATACCCTGGATGATCGAGATCGCGGCCGTGCTTTCGGCGCTGGTGAGCCACTGGGCGGACTTTGTCATCATCCTTGTTCTGCTGATATTCAATGCCGCGGTCGGATTTTGGCAGGAATTCAAGGCGGCCAATGCGCTCGATGCCCTGAAAAGTCAGCTGGCACTCAAGGCGCGCGTTCTGCGCGACGGTCGATGGAGAGAAGTAGGGGCGGCCGAGCTCGTGCCGGGAGACGTGGTGCGCGTGCGCCTGGGCGACATCATCCCGGCCGACGCCAAGCTCGTCGATGGGGAGTATCTCAGCGTGGACCAGTCGGCGCTGACCGGAGAGTCCCTGCCCGTAGCCAAGCAAACGGGCGATGTCGTGTATTCCGGTTCGGTGGCCAAGCAGGGCGAGATGGTGGCGTTGGTGACGGCGACCGGCGGCCAGACCTATTTCGGCAAGACCGCCAAACTGGTCGAGGGTGCCGGCGCGCCGTCGCACTTCCAGAAGGCCGTGCTCGCCATCGGCGACTATCTCATCTACATGAGCCTGGGTTTGGTGGCCGTCCTGCTGCTGGTGGAACTGTATCGCGGCGCGCCTTTCCTGGAACTGGTGCAGTTTGCCCTCATCCTGACGGTCGCCTCCATCCCGGTCGCGATGCCGGCGGTGCTGTCGGTGACCATGGCGGTCGGGGCGCTCGCGCTCTCGAAAATGAAGGCCATCGTTTCGCGCCTGCAATCCATCGAAGAGATGGCGGGCATTGACATTCTTTGCTCCGACAAGACCGGCACGCTGACGCAGAACAAGCTCGTGCTGGGGGAACCCGCAGTTTTTGCGGCTGCCGATGCGCAGGAAGTGATACTGGCGGCTGCGCTTGCCTCCAAGGAGGAGGACGGCGATGCCATAGACTTGGCAGTATTGGCGGGGGTGGCCGATCGGCAAATCCTTAATCGCTATGTCCTGGTCCGCTTCGTGCCCTTCGATCCCGTGTCCAAGCGCACCGAGGCCGACATAAAGGACCAAAACGACGGCGGCTTCACCGTCATGAAAGGCGCCCCGCAAGTCATTCTAGGCCTGGCGGGCGTGGACCAGGCCACGGCGGAGCGGGCTGACCGGGCCATCGAGGACTATGCCGCGAAAGGCTATCGCACCCTGGGGGTGGCGCGCAGGGACGCGGGAGGTGCCTGGCGCTTCCTCGGCATACTGCCGCTCTTCGACCCGCCGCGCGAGGATTCCGCGCAGACCCTGCGGGAGGCCCGGGAGCACGGCATCGAAATCAAGATGATCACCGGCGACAACGTCGCCATCGCGCGCGAGATCGCCGGCCGGCTTGGGCTGGGCGAAGACATCCAGCCCGCCACGGCGCTCTTCCAGGGCGATGGCGGCGCTCCGCCGCTCGATGTAGCCGAGCGCATCGAGCAAGCGGACGGATTCGCCCAGGTGTTCCCCGAGCACAAGTACGCCATCGTCCGGGCCTTGCAGGCGCGCGGCCATCTGGTGGCGATGACCGGCGACGGCGTCAACGATGCGCCCGCGCTCAAGCAGGCGGACGCCGGCATCGCCGTCTCTGGCGCCACCGACGCGGCGCGTGCCGCCGCCGACCTGATCCTCACTGCGCCGGGCCTTGCCACCATCGTGCGCGCCGTCGAGGAGGCCAGGCGCATCTTCGAGCGCATGAATTCCTACGCCATCTATCGCATCAACGAGACCATACGCATCATGATCTTCGTGGTGCTGGCCATGATCGCCTACAACTTCTACCCCATTACCGCGGTCATGATCATTCTGCTGGCGTTTTTCAACGACGTGCCCATCATGGCCATCGCGTATGACAACAACAGCCTGGAGCCGAAGCCGGTGCGCTGGAACATGCACCGCGTGCTGGCGGTATCGACGGTTATGGGCATCACCGGCACCATCGGCAGCTTCCTGATGCTTTATGTGGGCCTGGACTGGCTGAGGCTGGACATTCCCGAGGTGCAGACCTATGTGTTTCTGAAAATGGCGGTGTCCGGGCACATCGCGTTGTTTCTCGCGCGCAGCCGCGGTTGGTATTTTCAAAAGCCCTATCCGGCGCCGGTCATGATCTGGGCCGCCGTGTCCACCAAGCTGGCGGCGACCCTGCTGTGCGCCTATGGCTTCGGTCTCGTGACTCCCATACCCTGGTCTGCCATCGGCCTGATTTGGGCCTATTCCATCGTCTGGTCGTTCGTTACCGATGCGGCCAAAGTCTCGATTTACCGGCGCTTCGCCCGTTCGGCGGCGCGCCACCGTTCGTTCCTGGACACGCTCGGGCGCCGGCTGCATGCGCCGGCGCGCTAGGCTTGCTCACACGACAGAGGAACTCATATGGACGCCCGCTACAAATACCTACGCTTTTTTGCCGAACTCGGCATCGGCGACGTGCCTCTCGTGGGTGGCAAGAACGCGTCACTGGGGGAGATGGTGCGCGGGCTTGCGCGCGAGGGCGTGCGCGTGCCCAATGGCTACGCCATCACGGCGCAGGCCTATCGCCACATGCTGGATCAGGCCGGCGCCTGGGCGGCGCTGCATGAGGCGCTGGACGGCATCGTCCCTGCGGACGTCAGCGCCCTGGCGCGGCGCGGCAAGCGGGCGCGCGAGATCGTGTATGGCGCTGGACTGCCGGCCGACCTCGCTGCCGAGATCATCGCCGGTTACCGCGAGCTGCAAGAGGAATATGGCGAGGGGGTGAGCCTGGCGGTGCGCAGCTCCGCCACCGCGGAAGATTTGCCGAACGCGAGCTTCGCCGGCCAGCAGGACACCTATCTCAACGTGCGCGGCGAGCAGAGCCTGCTGGATGCTTGCCGGCGCTGCTTCGCCAGCCTGTTCACCGACCGTGCCATCCATTACCGCATCGATCAGGGCTTCGATCACTTCCAGGTGGCGCTATCCATCGGCGTGATGAAAATGGTGCGCTCGGACCTGGCGGCCTCGGGCGTGATGTTCACCCTCGATACCGAATCGGGTTTCCGCGACGTCGTGTTCGTCACCGGGGCCTACGGCCTGGGCGAGAACGTCGTGCAGGGCGCCGTCGACCCGGACGAGTTCTACGTCCACAAGCCCACCTTTCGCTCCGGGCAGCGCGCCGTTCTGCGCCGCAGCCTGGGCGACAAGGCGGTGAAGATGATCTATGTCGAGGGGGAAACGCGTCGCACCACGCGCAACATCCCGACGCCCCGGGCGGACCGCGAGCGTTTTTGCATCAGTGATGCCGATGTGCTGGAACTGGCCGATTACGCCATCAAGATCGAAGCTCACTATGGCCGCCCGATGGACATCGAGTGGGCCAAGGACGGCCACGACGGCAAGCTCTACATCGTCCAGGCCCGCCCCGAGACGGTCGCTTCGCAGCGGCGGCCGACGACGCTGGAGACCTATAGCCTCGACGGTCGCGGTGATGTCATCTCGAGCGGCCGCTCCGTCGGCGAAAAGATTGCCGTCGGCCGCGCCCGTGTCATTGCCGACGTCGCCCGCCTCGGCGACTTCAAACCCGGCGAGGTTCTGGTGGCCGATACCACCACGCCGGACTGGGAGCCGGTGATGAAAACCGCCGCCGCCATCGTCACCAACCGCGGGGGACGCACCTGCCATGCCGCCATCATCGCGCGCGAGCTGGGCATCCCCGCGGTGGTGGGGGTCGGCAATGCCACCACCGCCATTCCGGATGGCGAAGTGGTCACGGTCTCCTGTGCGGAGGGCGACAGCGGTCGCGTCTACAGGGGTGAGGTGGCGTTCCATGTCGAGCGCACGGAGGTGGGCGACATCCCGCGCCCAGCTACGGAGATCATGATCAACCTCGGCAATCCCGAACTCGCCTTCAAAACCTCTTTTCTGCCCAATGATGGAATCGGGCTGGCGCGCATGGAGTTCATCATCAGCGAGTACATCAAGGCCCATCCGCTGGCCCTGCTGCACCCGGAGAAGGTCGACGACGGCGAAACGCGTGCCGCTGTCGCGCGTCTCACGCGCGGCTACCCCGACGGCCAGACGTTCTTCGTGCAGCGCCTGTCGGAAGGCATAGGCACCATTGCGGCGGCGTTCTGGCCCAAGCCGGTGGTGGTGCGCATGTCGGATTTCAAGTCCAACGAATATGCCAGCCTCCTGGGAGGCGCGGCTTTCGAGCCCGCGGAGGCCAATCCCATGCTCGGCTTTCGCGGCGCCTCACGCTATGCCCATCCCGCCTATGCCGAGGGATTCCGCCTCGAATGCGTGGCGATGAAGCGCGTGCGCGAGGACATGGGGCTTTCCAACGTCATACTCATGCTGCCCTTCGTGCGCCGCGTGGCGGAGGCCGACGCGGTGCTGGCGAAAATGGCCGAATTCGGGCTCAAACGCGGAGATGCCGGCCTGCAGGTCTACGCCATGTGCGAGATTCCCAACAATGTCATCCTCATCGACCAGTTCGCCAGGCGCTTCGACGGTTTCTCCATCGGCTCCAACGACCTCGCCCAACTGACCCTGGGGGTGGACCGCGACTCCGAGATCGTCGCCTTCGACTATGACGAGCGCGACGACGGCGTCAAGGAGATGATCCGCCTGGCGGTCGAGGGTTGCCGGCGCAACGGCATCCATTCCGGCCTGTGCGGCCAGGCGCCCTCGGATTACCCGGAGATGGCTGAATTTCTCGTCGAACTCGGCATCGATTCCATGAGCCTCAACCCCGATACCGTGATCGCCACCACGCGCCGCGTGCTGGAATTGGAAAAGCGCCTGGAGCGGCCATCGCGCGCGAGCTCCCCTCGCTGATGGGCACGCTCATCCTGTTGCGCCATGGCGAATCGACGTGGAATCGCCAGAACCGCTTCACCGGCTGGGTGGATGTGCCCTTGAGCCCGGACGGCATGGCGCAGGCGGCGCGCGCCGGCGAACTGCTGCAGGATGTGCGCCTGGACGCGGTTCACACGTCGACCCTGCTGCGCGCCCAGGACACGACCTACGAAGTGCTCAAGCGCAATCGTCACTGCCCGGACTATCTGCGCGTCCATGAGGCGGATAGCCCCTGGTATGCGCATTTCAGCGCCATGCCCGAAGATTTTTCCGCGCCGCGGATTTACGTCTCAGAGAGCCTCAATGAGCGTTACTACGGCGATCTGCAAGGATTGAACAAGGAGGATGCCGCCAAGCGCTTTGGCGCAGAACAGGTGCATTCCTGGCGGCGCAGCTACGACATCGCCCCGCCCGGCGGCGAAAGTTTGAAGGCCACCGCCGAACGCGTGCTGCCTCATTACCGGGAACACATCGTGCCGCGCCTCTTGGCCGGGCAATGCGTGCTGGTTTCGGCCCACGGCAATTCACTGCGCGCCCTGGCGATGGATATCGAGGCGCTGTCGCCCGAGCAGATCGTCGCCTACGAACTGGCGACCGGCGCGCCCCACGTTTATCGCCTGGATGCCGGCATGCATCTGCAGGGCAAGGAGATCCTCGCCCCCTGAGCAAGGAGGCCATTCCCCGCTTCGCGAGGGCGGACGCGCGCCCGTGTTAAACTTCCAATGGTCAGCAGGGGGGCGCAGAGGGGGTTTGCGGTGGCTGGCTTAAGGAACCCCGGAGTTTTTGGTCCTGACCCGCGCGCCCGACCATTTTGCGTGCTGCGCAGCTTTGTCCGGAAGTCGCTCGCCAAGTTCCCCGCGTCCCAGACCAGAACCTTTGGTTGCGGCGATGTTTCTGATTAACCGAATGATTTTATGAAGTTGCGAGAGTGGCGGAATTGGTAGACGCACTGGATTTAGGTTCCAGCGCCGCAAGGCGTGGGGGTTCGAGTCCCCCCTTTCGCACCAGGGCTATTTTGCTAAAACCAGGAATATTTTCATGACACCCCAACTCGAAGTTTTGAGCACCCTTGAGCGCCGCATGGAGCTGGCGCTTCCTTCCGCGGTGGTTGCCTCGGAGGTAGACAGTCGCCTCAAGCGCCTGGCGAAGCGCACGCGCGTGGACGGTTTTCGCCCTGGCAAGGCGCCGCTTGCCGTGGTGGCGCGCCTGCACGGCGCGGAGGTGCATCAGGAGGTGATCGGCGGGGTTCTGCAGCAAAAATTCGGTGAAGCGGTCGCCGAACATCAACTCAAGGTGGCAGGTTATCCCCGCTTCGAGGGCAAGCCCGCGGAGGGGAGCGATGAAATCATTTTTTCCGCCACGTTCGAGGTGTATCCGGAAGTCAAGCTTGGCGACCCGGCTGAGCTTTCCATCCAACGCCCGGTGATTACCATAGGCGAGGCGGAGGTGGACAAGACGCTGGAAATTCTGCGCAAACAGCGCCGCGAGTTCGTCGCTGTGGAGAGAGCCGCGCAAGA